>NZ_JBEYKR010000003.1:0-155892 GCF_040703535.1 Streptomyces sp. NPDC007346 | reverse complement strand
GCCACGCCCGCTCCGCCCACGGCAGCCGCCACCGAGGAGCCGGCGCGCCCCGGACCGTCCGCCCCGGCCGCGACCGCCCAGGGCCCGATGACACCCGCCGACGAGATCACCCCGGCCACCGGGACCTTCACCCAGCGGCAGAAGGAGTACCTGGCGAACCGGGTGCCCCAGGGCATGGACCCGGCCGCCGTGCTCCAGACCGGCCAGGAGACCTGCGACAAGCTGCGCTACCTCGTCAAGGCCGACCGGGACACCGCCGTGGGCGCCATCGCCACCCAGGAGATCCCCGACGCGCCCGCCGCCGTGGCCGGGCTCTGCCCCCAGCACCAGGACCTGGTCGACGAGGCCGCGTACGCCTACACCGACGGCACCCACACCGGCAAGGCACTGCGGCCCGGCGTCTACCGCTCCGCCTCCCCCACCACCGACTGCTCGTGGCGGATCGAGGGGGCGGACGGGAGGGAGCTGGCCTCCGGCGCCTCCGACACGGGTGAGTCCCGGAGGATCACCGTCCCGAAGTCCGCCCGCACGTTCACCTCCACAGGCTGCTACGCCTGGCTGCCCGAAGGAGCCAAGGGATGACCGCTGGTAAGACGAAGCTGCCCATAGCCGTGGCGATCCCCACGAAGAACGAGGGCCTGAACATCGCCGAGGCGGTGAGATCGGTGCTCGGCCACTTCGAGGCGGTCGTCGTGGTGGACTCCCACAGCACCGACGACACCGTCAAGATCGCCGAGGAGTGCGGGGCCGAGGTGGTCACGTACACCTGGGACGGGGGCCACCCCCGGAAGAAGCAGTGGTGCCTGGAGAACGTCCGCACCGACCTGGACTGGATCCTGCTGCTCGACGGCGACGAGCGGCTGAGCCCCAGGCTGCTGGCCGAGTTGCGGGAGACCTTCCGCGATCCCTCCGCGCCGAAGCCCGCCGCGTACGACATCCCGCTCGGGTACTGGTTCTCGGGGAAGCGGCTGCGTCACGGATACACCATCCGCAAGCGGTCGTTGACCGACCGGACCCGCTGCCACTACCCGGAGGTCGGGGACCTGGACGCGCCGGGCATCGGCGAGGTGGAGGGGCACTACCAGCCGGTCGCGGCCACTGTGGGGACGCTGAAGCACCCCATCGAGCACCAGGATCTCGACCCGGTCACCGCCTGGTTCGAGCGCCACAACCGGTACTCGGACTGGGAGGCGTGGCTGGAGCACCACCCCCAGGTGAAGGAGCAGGTGCGCCAGGTCAAGTCGCGCCAGGGGCAGTTGTTCCACAAGGCGCCGTTCAAGCCGGTGGTGTCGTTCGCGTACATGTACCTCTACCGGCGGGGCTTCCTGGACGGCCGGGCCGGGTTCGACTTCGCGCTGGCGATGAGCTTCTACCGCTGGCAGATCGCCCTCAAGTCGCGGGAGAAGCCGCTGCGTTGACGGCTCGGTCGGGCCGCTCCCTCACCCTCGCCTCCGGCGGACCACGTCCTCGTAGGTCCGCCGGAGGGTGGTGGTGACGACCTCGATGGTGAAGTGGCCGTTCACCAGCTCCCAGGCGGCCTTGCCCGCCCGCTCGGCGGCCTCCGGCTCCAGCAGCTCCAGGATCGCGTCGGCGACCTTGCGGGCGTTGGCCGCGTCCTGGCCGACCCGGCTGTCGATGACCCGGCCCGCCCCGGCCTGCGCCACATCGGGCCCCAGGCCGCAGGTACGGGTGATGACGACCGGGGTGCCGACCGACATCGCCTCCAGGACCGATACGCCCAGGGGCTCCTCGATCGACGGCAGCACGTACACGTCGGCCTCCCGTCCGGCGGCGAGCACCTCCTCGTGGTCCAGCGGGCCCACCTGGTCCAGCGAGCCGGTCACGCCCAGCTTCCGGGCGAGCGCGAGGGTGCCCGGCAGCGCGCCGGTGTCCGGTCCGGCCAGCACGAAGCGGGCGTCCGGGTGGCGGGCGAGGACGTGCGGCATCGCGGCGACGAAGTCCTCGGGCCGCTTGCGCTCCTGGATCCGGGCGAGGAAGAGCACGGTGGGCGGCCGGCCGGGGTCGCGGGCGGGCTTGCGCTCCTGCGGGCGTACCCCGTTGACCAGCCGTACGGTGCGGGTGAGCGGGACGGGGGCGGCGACGGCGTTCACATCGATCCGCTCCGTCTCGGTCAGGTGCAGGACGGCGTCCGCCTCCCGCAGCACCTTGCGGACCCCGAGCAGGTCGGTGAGCTGGGCGGCCCTCTTCTCGGTGGGGTCGACCATGCCGTGGGTCTGGACGACCAGCGGCGTACGGGTCGCGAGCGCGAGCAGGGCGGCGGGCAGGGTCACCAGGTCCCGCATGAGGTGGACGTGTACGAGGTCGGCGCCGCGCATCATGCGGCGTGCGGTGCGCAGCAGCGCGGCGGAGGTGATGCCGCTGACCTCGAACATCGGGAGCAGGTGCCGGGCCTGGAAGAGGTGGGCCGGAACTCCCTCGACGTGGCCGGGCAGTTCGCCGCCGGGAAAGCCGTCGCCCAGGGCCATGACGCGGGCGTCGTCACCGGCGGCCCGCTGGACCTTGGACAGGTTGAGCGCCACCCGGGTCGGGCCGCCGAACGCGTGGTCCGGGGTGTGGAGCGTGACGACGTGCAGGATTTTCACCAGGGTTCCCCTCGACCTCGGCCAACTTTTCACAGCGTAGCCATCGCACCCCCTCAAGTGGGTTGATTCGTTAGAGTGTTGAGCGGTTCACTGAACGGGGGGCGCATGACGTCGGTGCACACGTCGGCGCACGGACCGGCAGGCGAGGCCCCCGCGCGTGCGGAGCGGTCCAAGGCCCCGGGCGGCCCCTTCGAGCCCCCCGAGCGGCCGATCGCCTGGGCGATGCTGTCGCGGGCCCTGTCGGTGCCGCTCATCCTGGGCCTGGTCTGCTTCCTGCCCGCGGTGATCGCCGCCCAGCCCGGCAGCGGGGTCCGGGACACGGCGTACTGGCTCCAGCTGGTCCTGACCTGCTATGCGGGCGCCCGGCTCTCGACGATGATCCTCTCCACCCGGCGGCGGCTGCTCCAGGGCGTCTTCTGGATGTTCGTGTACATCGCGATGGGGGTGGCTCCGTTCGCCCAGGTGGTGATCGGGCAGACGCCGACGCCGATGGTGGGGCCGCGCTCGGACCTGGTGACGGCCATCGCGATGATCCTGGTGGGGTGTGCCGCCTTCGACCTGGGGGCGCTGCTGGCCTCGCGGCGCCCGCTGCGGCGGCGTACGCCCTCCGCGCGGGGCTCGGGCGGCGGGCCGGCCCTGGCGCATCCGCTGCGGCTGCGGCTGCTGGTGCTGCTGGCGTTCGCGGCGAGCGGCTTCTACGTACTGAAGCTGGGCGGGCCCGCGGTCTTCTTCTCCAGCCGGCAGGAGATCAGCGAGACGGTGGCGGCGAGCGGGGTCGCCTCGGCCGAGTCGAACGTCGGCTCGGCGTTCCTGAAGGGCTTCGGCACGGTACCGGCGCTGCTGGCGCTGCTCTTCTACACCCGCCGCCTGGTGACCTCCTACCGGGCCCGCCGCACCCCGTCGACGGTGCTGGTGTGGGTTGCGCTCGCGGGGCTCAATCTGGTGGTCAACAACCCCGTCTCCAACGCCCGTTACTGGTTCCTGACAGTGCTGGTGTCGCTGCTGTTCACCGCGTTCCCCAGCAGCGCGGCGGTCTACCGCACGGTGCTGGCGACCGGGGTGGTGGGGGCGCTGGTGCTCTTCCCCTACGCGGACAAGTTCCGCTACGACGAGGAGGGCCAGAAGACCGTGCAGTCCGCCTCCGTCTTCGAGCCGCTGGCGACCAAGGACTACGACCAGACGGTGATGTTCGCCAACACCATCTCCTGGGTCGACGCCCGGGGCCACACCTACGGCCGCCAACTGGCGGGCTCCGCCCTGTTCTTCGTGCCGCGCGCGGTGTGGAGCGGGAAGCCGGAGGACACCGGGGTGCGGGTGGGGCAGTGGATGGGGATGCGGATGACCAACCTCTCGGCCCCGCTGTGGACCGAGATCTGGGTCGACTTCGGCGCGACCGGGATGATCGGCGGGATGGCACTGATCGGCTACGGGGCGGCCCGCACCGACCGCCGGTACGCTCTGGCCGTCACCCGGGCGGGGCCCGGACCCGCCGGCGTGCTGGCCATCGCCGCGCCGCTGATCGCCGGGTACACCTTCATCCTGCTGCGCGGCCCGCTCCTCCAGGCGGCGGGCAAACTGGCCATCGCCGCGCTGTGTCTGCTGCTGATCAGCACGTTCAGGGAGCAGAGGGCAGCGCGTCGGCGCTGAGGGCATCCCCCGGTGCCGGTGTGCGGCGGCGCAGCCGGGCCACCCGGATCCAAGTGGCGGCGGCCTTGCAGAGCGAGCCGAGGAAGAGCCCCCAGGCGGCGCCCGGGACGCCCCCGATGACGTAACCGCCCGCGAGGAAGACCACGGCGGTGAGCGAGAAGACCACCTGGATGGCGAGGGTGGTGCGCGGGTCGAGCATCCGCAGGGCGAGGAGCCCGCAGGTGCCGACGGCCATGGCCGCGTACTGGCTGCCGGTGGCGGGCAGCAGGGCGGCGGCCACGGGCCAGGTGTCGCCCAGGAGCCCGCGCCCGGCGCTGTCGGGGAGGAGGGCCAGGACGGTGGCCCAGGCTCCGGCGGTGGTGGCGAGGACGGCGGCGAGGGCGGCGGTGGCCCGCACCCGGCTGCGCTCGTCGGCGATCCGGCCCAGCAGCGGGGGGCCGAAGGAGGTGGCGGAGGTGAACAGCACGTTCAGCGGCCCGAACAGGGTGGTCGCCCCGCGCAGGGCGCCGACCAGGAGCGGGTTGCCGACGGCGCCGAGGCCGAGGACGGAGAGCTGGCTGGTCGCGTTGCCCACCCCGAACTCGACGGTGAACCGCTGCCCGAGGTGGCCGCGTCGGAGCATCGGCCGCAGCAGCAGCGGGGCCCCGGCGGTGGCGCGGTGGAGCAGGGCGGCGGAGAGCAGCAGGGCGGGCAGGGCGGAGAGGCCCCACAGGGCGATCAGGCGGGCGGGCGGGGCCCCGTACGCCTGCGTCCCGAGCGCGCCGAGGACGCAGGCCAGCCGCAACAGGTCGCAGAGCAGGGCGAGATGGGGCTGCTGGAGGGTGGAGAAGGCATACCGTGCGGCGTCCTGGCCCAGCACCACCGGCAGGACCGTGCCGAGCATCATCAGCGCCCGCGCGGTGTCCCCGGGGACGAGGACGCAGACGGCGGCCAGGAGCGCGCCGAACGCGGCGGCGGCGAGCACGGTGAAGGTGACGGCCGAGCGGCAGGCGCTCCGCGTCTCCTCGCCGCCGCCGCGTTTGAGGACCAGGGGCTGCCCGGTGTACGCGCCCGAGACGCCGAGCAGCACGGTGAAGACCAGGTAGACCGCGGAGAAGCGGGCGAAGTCGGCGACGGTGGAGAGCCGGGCGGCGGCGACCAGCACCAGGATGTTGGTGAGCGCCGCCACGCCCTGGTCCGCGACCGAGCACAGGACGGCCGTGCGGGCTCTCACCGCCGCGCCGCCGGGAGGGTCAGGGCGCGCAGGCCGAGGGTCTCGGTGGGGTCGCCCGTCAGCTCGGGCGCGCCCGGCCCGGCGGAGGGGGGCCCGCCGCTCCCGGTGCGGCGGCGGGCGGACTTGGGCCGGCGCTCCGAGCGCCTCAGCCGCCGCCTCCCCGGGTGGAGCAGGGCGCCCAGGACGGAGCCGCCGGAGGCGCCGATGATCTCGCGGATGCGCTCCAGGTCGCTGCGGTGCACCTCGCGCGGGTCGCAGACGACCATGACGCCCTCCACCCGGTCCACCAGGGCGACCGCGTCCGCGTAGGACAGGACGGGCGGGGCGAGGACGATGACGACGCCGCCGGGCCGGTCGGCCTCGGCGACGATGCGGCCGACCGGGGTGGAGGTGAGGGCGCGCGGCACGTTGTCGACCGTGGTCCCGGGGATCAGGGCGAAGGCGCCGGAGCCGGGGACGTCCACGTTGGAGCGGCCTCCGGTGGGCCAGCTGCCGTCGCCCTCCTCGGCGGCCCAGCGCGGCGGGCGGACCTCGTGCGCGGCGGGGCCCAGGGCGCGGGCGAGGGAGGGGGTGCGCAGGTCGGCCTCGACGAGCAGGACGTCGCGGCCCATCTCGGCGAAGGCGGCGGCCAGGTTGGCGGCGGCGGCCCCCGCTTCGGCGTTGTCGCCGCGCGGGGCGGTGACCAGCAGCCGGCGGCTCTCGGCGAACGAGGGGTCGTAGGCGAGCCGGAAGGCGACGGCCCGGTACTCCTCGGCGAGCCGGGAGCCGCTGCGGCCGATGGCCAGGACCGTGCCGGCGGCTCCGCGTTCGCGGGGCAGGGTGCCCAGCAGCGGGGCGCCGAGCGAGCGGACCAGCTCGCGGGTGGAGCGTACGGCGGGGTCGAAGACGAGCCGCACCCAGGAGAGCAGCAGCCCCAGCGCGAGGCCGACGACCCCGCCGAGGCCGAGCAGCAGGGGCAGGCCGGGGCCGGTGGGCGAGGTGGGGGCGACGGGCTTCTTGTTGAGGTAGCCGGGGGTGGTGTCCAGGGCCTTGAGCTCGGAGATCTTCCGGCTGAGCTCGGAGATGGAGACGATGATGTTGGCCCGCGCGCTGGAGACGTCGTTGTCCGCGCCCGCCCCGATCTGCTTCTCCAGCAGGTCGCGCTTCTCCTCCAGTGGGCCGAGCTGGGCCCGGTAGCCGTCGGACATGTTCGTGATGCTGTCCTCGGTGCGCGCCTTGCGGTGGGCCAGGTAGGCGCCCGCCAGGGCCTCGGCGCGGGCCCGGGACTGCTCGGGGGTGGCCCCGGTGTAGGAGAAGCGGAGGGTGAGGGTGTTGGGCGGGTTGGTGACCTGGAGACCGGTCAGGAGCTCACGGGCGGTGACGTCGTCGCCCTTCTTGAGGAGCGTGCCCGCCGCCAGGGTGCCGACGGTGTCGCTGACGGCGGTCTGGCGTTCGGAGCCGATGTTGATGCCCTTGTCGGCGCTGGCCCCGGCGGCGAACGGGTCGGAGATGGCGGAGCGGACCAGCACCTCGCCGGTGGCGGTGTAGGTGTCCTCGCCACTGAGGGCGAGGTAGCCGCCGCCGAGCAGCCCGATGACGACGCCGGCCGCCAGCAGCGCCCGGTAGCGCAGGAGTTGGCGGAACTGGTCGCGCAGGAGCGCCGGTTCGTCCTGGTCGTCCAGGACACGGTTGAGGGGGGTCATCGGGTCGGGCTCCCTTGTCCGTCCTGGAGGGCCTCGGTGAGCAGGGCGTCGAAGCGGGCGAGCCCGGCCTCCCGGCTCAGGTGGCGCGCCACGTACCGCGGCCCCTGGGCCCCCAGCGCGTCGGCCGTGGCCGGGTCGGCGGTCAGCTTCCGTACGGTCTCCAGCAGGGCGGCCGGGTCCTCGGGGGCGACGAGCACCCCGGCCCCCGAGCGGCGCACCTCGTCCGCGGTGCCGCCCTCGTCGGCCACGGAGGCGACGACCGGGCGGCCGGAGACGAAGTAGGAGGTGAGCTTGGAGGGGACGCTCATGTCGAGGACGGAGGCCCGCTGGGTCACCGCGAGGACGTCGGCGGCGGCGAGGATGTCGGTGAACTCCCCGGCCCCCGCCGGCTCCAGGAAGTCCACGTTGGGCAGGCCCTCGGCGCGGGCGCGCAGGGCGTCGCGCTGGTTGCCGTCGCCCATCAGGACCACCCGGACGTCCGGGGCCAGGCGGGCGGTGTCCACCAGGACGTCGAGGCCCTGCTTGAGGCCCATGTTCCCGGAGTGCAGCACGACGGGGGTGGCCGGGCTCCAGCCGAGCCGGGCCCGGGTTGCCGCCCGGTCGGCCGTGGGCCCGTGCACATGGGTCCAGTTGGGGACGAGCCGGATGCGTCCGGGGTCGACGCCGAGGGCGGTGACGCCGGGGACGAAGCTCTCGTGGATGACGCCGACGAGGGCGGCGCCGCTCAGCGCGTACCGCTCGGCCGCCGCGGCGAGGGCCGCCGCCCTGCCCCCGCCCCGGATGCCGCTCTGTGCGGCGGCCGCGCCCATCAGGTCCTGGACGACGGGAACGTACGGGACGCGGTGGCGGCGCGCGAGCCGGGCGCCGATGACACCGCCGGCGAGGCTCGGCATCTGCGAGATCACGGCGTCGGGTCTGCCCGGCGGGGGCGCGATCAGCCCGGTGGCCAGGACGCTCGCCTCGAACGCGGCGCGTTTCAGGGCGGTCTGACGGGGCGGTATGTAATGCCGTCGCCGGTGCACGCCGACGCCGCCGCGTAACTCCACCGTCCGCCACACGCTCCGGTACGCCTCGTCCAGCTGCCAGGACGGGTAGTGCGGCATTCCGGTGAGCGCCCTGACCCGGGCGCCCGACGCGGCCCAGTGCTCGGCGAGTTGAGTGGCGTACGGGCCTATGCCCGTGACCTCCGGCGCGTAGTTCGTCGAGACCACCAGAAGGCGGCGGTCGAGAAACGGCCTGTGCTTCTCGGCATCGGACATCGGACGATCGCCTTCCCCCCACGACAGCCGCCGCCCCCCGCGGGGGCAGCCCCCTGCCGAGCTTATCCGTTCACGGCTTGCACAAGTGTTCTTCACAGTAAGGTCGTTGGAACATCACCGGATCACATCGACCGTGGGGGGAGAGATACGGATGGTGCAGCACAGGGTGGGGTACGCGCCCGGGGTGTACGACCTGTTCCACGTGGGCCACCTCAACATCCTGCGGCACGCCCGCAGTCAGTGCGACTACCTGGTGGCGGGGGTCGTCTCGGACGAGATGGCCGCCCTGGCCAAGGGCCACACGCCCGTGATCCCGTTACGCGAACGGCTGGAGATCGTCCGCAGTGTGCGGTTCGTCGACGCCGCGTTCGTGGAGACCGTGCCGGACAAGGTCGAGACCTGGCAGCAGGTCCGGTTCGACGTGATCTTCAAGGGCGACGACTGGCGGGGCACGGAGAAGGGGAAGAAGCTGGAGCGCGACTTCGCCGAGGTCGGCGTGGAGGTCGTCTACTTCCCGTACACCGTGCACACGTCCAGCACCCAGCTGCGGCGGGCGCTGGACGTGCTCGTCAGCCGGGACGGAGCGCTCTCAGCTCCCTGAACCACTTGGCGAGGAAGGCCGCCAGGAACAGGGTGTGGACCACCGCGAGCACGGCGTACCCGGCCCGGAAGGCCCCGGGTGCGCCGAGCAGCAGGAACACCAGGCAGAACACCCCGTAGTCGGCGGGCAGCAGGACGATCGCCCGCACCCGCGAGGCCGGCGCGGCGGGCCCGGCCACCGTGGCCGCGGCCGGCGCGGTGGCCGCCGCCTTGCCGAGCTGTTCGCGCAGCAGCCCCGCGCAGAAGGTCAGCACGGCGGCCAGCTGGAAGCCCAGCGGCAGCAACAGCCATCCGTCGGACGGCAGTTCACCGAAGCGGTGGAAGGAGATCAGCACCGCGGTGTGGACGAGCAGCAGCTTGCCGCAGTCCACGACGTGGTCCAGCCATTCCCCGTCGGGGCCGCCCCGGCCGGTGAGCCGGGCGAGCTGACCGTCGGCGGAGTCGAAGGCGAAGCCGATGGCGAGCGCCGCGTAGACCGCGACGGCCAGCGTCCAGGACGGTTCGACGAGTGCCACCGCCGCGAGCGCGGAGTAGGTGAACAGCGCGCTGATCAGCGTTACTTGATTGGGCGTCAGCCCGGCCCGGTACGCGCCCGCCGCGAGCACCCGCCCGGCCGGGCGGTTCACGTACCGCGAGTAGAGCGAGACGCCCTTGGCGCTCTTCTGTGCGCCGCGCAGTTCGCGCAGCACTGTGCCCGTGCTTCCCATACGCCCCCCAGCGTCCGGCATTGCCCGCATCATGGCATGCGGGCACCGAGGCCGTGGCGTGATTGGCGGGGACGGAACGGTTTTGTGATCACGCGGCCGGGGCCGGCGGGCTACTTCTCCTCGGTGAGCTGCTCGTCCAGTTCGTCGAAGAGCAGCTCGTCGTGGTCCACCTGCCCGGTGCGGTAGGCGGAGCGGGCGACCAGGTGCGAGGCGACCGGGCTGGTGAGCATCTGGAAGAACCCGATGAGGGCGAGGGTGGCCAGGTCCATGCCGGTGCGCAGCCGCAGGGCGACCCCAGCCAGAACCAGGAGCATGCCCAGGATCTGGGGCTTGGTGGCCGCGTGGCTGCGGGAGAGGACGTCGGGCAGCCGCAGCATGCCGATCACCCCGAGCAGGCAGATCGCCGCGCCGATGAAGATCAGCACGGCACCGGCCGTGTCGACGATCTGGAGCCAGACGTTCACTGGGGGCCCTTCTGCGTGTCGCCGGTCTGTGAGGAGGGGGGCCGACCGATGCTTGGCCGGTCACGTACGGCGATGAAGCGGGCGATGCCCACCGATCCGGTGAAGCCCAGGAAGGCCAGCACCAACATGATCGGGAAGTAGAACGGGTCCCGGGCGAAGGCCGACTTGGCGGCCAGACCGGCGATGATCAGTGCGGCCAGCACATCCAGCGAGACCGCCCGGTCCAGCATGGAGGGCCCTCGCCAGATCCGGGTCAGCAGCAGGGCTCCGGCCACCAGGATCAGCACGACAGCGGCGATCAACAGGATGCGGTCGACCTGTTCGGGTGTGCTCACGGTGCGGGCCTCTCGGCGATGGGCTTCGGGGGCGGGGGCGGTTCGGCGACCCGGGCGATCTCGTCGCGGGTGCCGAAGGCCCGTACGGTCAGCTCCTCCAGCCGCCACACCTTGCGCCGGGCGGCTTCGAGCTCCTCGGGCACATCGGCGTCCAGGACGTGCAGGAAGACGGTGGCCGTGGCCCGGCGCACCTCGATGACGGAGCCGCCGGGCACGTTGGAGACGGAGACGGCGACAGCGGTGAGCATCAGATCGCTGCGGCAGCGCAGGGGGACGCCGATGACCGCCGCCTGGTGCGGCAGGCCGACGAAGATCTGCCGGGTGACCTTCACCCCGGAGGTGTACATGTCGTGGAGCAGGTACCCGGCCAGGTGGATGATGCCCCAGGGGTGCAGCCGCAGTCCGAGGTCGACCCGGGGCAGCGGGAAGGCCAGGCAGACGGCGACGGCCACGGCCACGCCGGTGATGACGTTGGCCAGGGTCAGGGTGGACCACAGCAGCACCCAGATGAGGGTGAGCCAGGCGATCAGCGGCAGGTCCAGCACTCGCCCTTTGCGGCCGAACTCGCAGCTGAGCGGCGGCAGGTCGGGGTCGCGGAACGAGAACCGCACATAACGGCTCACCGGCCGAGCACCTCCTCGATGTAGGGGGTCCGCTCAAGGAGTTCAGCGGCCGAGCGGTCGGTGTAGGCGGTGAGCGGGGCGGCGAGCACGGTGAAGGAGAGGCCGAGCACGATGGTCGCGGCGGTGGCCGCGGTCATGGGCCGGGGCAGCCGGCTGGTGGTGGTGACGTCCCGTGCGTGCAGGGTCGCGGCGACGGCGTGGCCCGCGGGGCGGTGCACCGGGTCGATGCCCTCGTCACCGGTGCCGGGGATGTTGTCGGGACCCTCGTCGGTGTCGTCGTCGGAGTCGTCCCCGGACTCCAGGACCGTGCCGACGGCCGCCTGGCCGGGCGGGGCGGCCCGCCAGAACGCCAGGTTCCAGACCTTGGCGGTCACGTACAGCGTCAGCAGGCTGGTGACGGCCGAGCCGATGACCAGGACCCAGGCCCAGGTGGAGCCGTCGGCGACGCCGGCGCGCATCAGCCCGAGCTTCCCGATGAAGCCGGAGAGCGGTGGGATGCCGGCGAGGTTCATCGCGGGGATGAAGAAGAGGATGGCGAGCATCGGGGCGGCTTTCGCCAGTCCGCCGAGCCGGGTCAGCTCCGTGGTGCCGCCCCGGCGTTCGATCAGCCCGGCGACCAGGAAGAGGGTGGTCTGGACGGTGATGTGGTGGACGACGTACACGATGGCGCCGCCGTACGCCTCACGGGTGGCCAGGCCGATGCCGAAGACCATGAAGCCGATGTGGCTGATCAGGGTGAACGAGAGCAGCCGCTTGAGGTCGGTCTGCGCGACCGCGCCGAGGATGCCGATGACCATCGAGGCCAGGGCGGCGGCCATCAGGAGATCGCCTATCCGGTTGCCCGGGAAGAGCAGGGTCTCGGTGCGCAGCATGCAGTAGACGCCGACCTTGGTGAGCAGCCCGGCGAAGACGGCGGTGACGGGCGCCGGGGCGGTCGGGTAGGAGTCCGGCAGCCAGGCCGCGAGGGGGAAGACGGCGGCCTTGATCGCGAAGACGGTGATCAGCATCGCCTGGATCAGGGTCTGCACGCCGATGGAGATCTCGGGCAGCCGCTGGGCGAGCTGCGCGAAGTTGACGGTCCCGGTGGCCGCGTACGTCATCGCGATGGCCGTGAGGAAGAGCATCGAGGAGAACAGCGAGATGACCACGTACGTGGAGCCCGCCCGCATCCGGGGGCCGGTGCCGCCGAGGGTGAGCAGCACGAAGCTGGCCACCAGCATGATCTCGAAGCCGACGAAGAGGTTGACGAGGTCGCCCGCCAGGAAGGTGCAGGAGACCCCCGCCACCAGGATCAGGTAGGCGGGGTGGAAGACGGCGACCGGTGTCTCCTTGTCCCGGTCGGTCATGCCCTGCCCGAGGGAGTAGACGAGCACGCAGAGCGTGACGGCCGAGGAGACGGTGAGCATCAGCCCGGAGAGCCGGTCGGCGACCAGGGTGATGCCGAGCGGCGGGGCGAAGTCGCCGAGGTGGACGGAGAGCGGGCCCTGCCGGTCGGCGGCGATCATCAGGATGACCGAGAGCGCGAGTACGGCGGTGAGTACGGCCACGCTGATGAAGCGCTGGAACCTTTTCAGGCGGGTGCCGAAGGTCAGGCTGAGTCCGGTGGCGCAGAGCGGCAGCAGCACCGGAAGCGGGACGAGCGCGTTCATCCGGTGGCTCCTCGTTCGTCGCGGGGGTATCGGTCGTCGGCCTTGGCGTCGCCGTCGCGTTCGTAGTCCTCCGGGTCTGCGCCGATGATGTCGTTCCAGAGGTCGCCGGAGGCGTCGCGGCCACGGGCCTGGCGGGCCCGGTCGGCGTGCAGCCGGTCGCGGAGCCGGCGGCGCTCCTCCCGGTAGCGTTCGCGCTCGCCCGCGGTGGGCTCGGCGCCCGAACGGAACTCCTCGCGCAGCTGGGCCCGCTCCCCCAGCACTTCGGCGCGGAGCACGATGCGCCGGTCCTCCAGGTCGTCGTGCACCTCGTCGGTGCCGGTGATCTGGTGGCTGCGGTAGGCCATGGAGAGCAGGAAGGCCGTGGTGCCGAGGGTGATGACGATGGCGGTGAGCGCGATGGCCTGCGGCAGCGGGTCGGTGACCTGGCGCAGGGAGACCCCGTACAGCAGCGGGGGCGCGCCGGCGGTTCCGGTCGCCGCGAGGATCAGCAGATTGATGCCGTTGCTCGCGATGACGGCCCCGAGCAGGATGCGGGTCAGCGGCCGGGTCAGCATGAGGATGCCGCCGACCGCGCAGAGCACCACGGCGGTGGTGAGGAGCGAGGCGCTGACGATCACTGGGGGGTTCCTCCCGCCTCGGGGCCGCCGGACGGGGTGAGGACGCCCGCGGCCCGTTCGATCTGTCGGTCGATCTTGGCGCCGAGGGCCCGCACGATGTCGAGGACGACACCGAGGACCAGCAGGTAGACGCCGAAGTCGAAGAGGAGGGGTGTGCTCATGTGGAAGTCGCCGAAGATCGGCAGATGGCCATGGTAGGTGAAGGCGTGCAACACGGTTCCGTCGATGAGGCCGAGGAGGCCGACCCCGGTGGAGATGAAGAGGCCGAGTCCGGTGAAGAGCCCTGGTTGCAGGGGTGCGGCCTCGGCCAGCTCGAAGCGGCCGCCCGCCAGGTAGCGGGTGATGAGGGCGACTCCGGCGACGAGTCCGGCGACGAAGCCGCCGCCCGGCATGTTCTCGGCGCAGAACAGCAGGTAGACCGAGAGGACCAGGATGGGGTGGAACAGCAGCCGGGCCACCACTTCGAAGACGATCGAGCGGTGCTCGGGGGCGAGGGTCGAACCTGCCGCCAGCCAGCTGCGCTCGGGGGCCACGTCGTCGCCCTGGGGCAGCCGCGCGGAGTGCTGCGCGGAGAGCGACCAGGCGGTACGGCCCTTGAGCTGGTCCTGGGCCATGGAGCCGTCGCTGCGGCGGTGCAGGTAGATGAGGCTGGTGACGCCGATCGCGGCGGCGGCCAGCACCGCGGACTCGCCCATGGTGTCCCAGGCACGCAGGTCGACGAGGATCGTGGCGACCACGTCCTTGTACCCGTGGTCCGCGACCTCCTGGACCATGGCGGCCCCGGCCGGTTCGGCGATGCGGGCGGCGGCGGCCACCCACACCGCGACGCCGATGGTGGCGGCCGCGGCGAGGGCGACCGGGACGCGCATGGCCCGCCGCCAGGGGGAGACGGTCTCCACGAAGTGCACCGGCATCCGGCGCAGCACCAGGACGAAGACGATCATCGCCACGGTCTCGACGCAGAACTGGGTGAGCGCCAGGTCGGGCGCGCCCTGGACCACGAAGAGCAGGGCGGTGCCGTAACCGGTCAGGCCGCCCAGGACGACGGCCTTCATCCGGCGCCGTACGGTCACGCAGAGGAGAGCGGCGGCGCAGGTCAGTACGGCGACGGCCCCCTGGAGCGGGTTGTCCCAGACCCGGGGGGCGACGGCGCCCTGCCACGGCTGGTCGGTGATGAGCACGGCGAGCTGCCCGCCGAGCATCACCAGGAGCGTGGTGGCCAGGTACACCGAGAGGGAGCCGCGCTGGATGAAGCCGGTGACCTGGAGGGCCAGGCGCTCCTGGCCGAGCAGCAGATGGCCGAAGACGCTGTCGGCGGTGGGCCAGGCGACGCGGCGGGAGATCTTGGTGACGGTGGAGCGCCCGAGGAAGAGGGCGACGCCTGCCCCCCAGGCGAGCGCCGACAGGAGCAGGGCGACGCCGAACCCGTGCCAGAGGGAGAGGTGGTAGGGGTGCTCGGAGGCGGGGTAGGTGTCGGCGTACGCGCCCAGCAGCCGGTCGGTCAGCCCGACACCGGGGCCGAGGACCAGGCCGACGGCGGCGAGCAGGGCGGGCGGGGCGAGGAAGCCCCAGCCCACGCTGTGTACGGGGGTGTCGGGGACGCCGGGCTTGCGGGCGAAGGCGCCCCAGACGAACCGTAGCGTGTACGCGGTGGTCAGCGCCGAGCCCACGACGACGACGGCCAGCGCCCACCGGTCGGCGGCGGAGCCGTGCAGCAGCGCCTCGAACGCGGCCTCCTTGGCGGCGAAGCCGAGCAGGGGCGGCAGGGCGGCCATGGAGGCGGCGGCGAGCACGGCGACGGCGGTGACGTACGGCAGGGAGCGGCCGACCCCGGAGAGCTTGCGCAGGTCGCGGGTGCCGGTGGCGTGGTCGACGATGCCGGTGACGAGGAAGAGCGGCGCCTTGAACAGGGCGTGGCCGAGGATCATGGCGGCGGCGGCGAGGGCCGCGTCCCGGTTGCCGGTCCCCGCGAGCAGGGTGAGGAAGCCGAGCTGGCTGACGGTCCCGTAGGCGAGGACGAGCTTGAGGTCGTTCAGGCGCAGCGCCCGCCAGCCGCCGAGCAGC
Source organism: Streptomyces sp. NPDC007346 (assembly GCF_040703535.1). Taxonomy (NCBI): domain Bacteria; kingdom Bacillati; phylum Actinomycetota; class Actinomycetes; order Kitasatosporales; family Streptomycetaceae; genus Streptomyces; species Streptomyces sp. NPDC007346. Next base: position 140,429 of record NZ_JBEYKR010000003.1, on the reverse strand, counting down.
ATGGTCGCGCCGCCGAGCACGAGGATGACGGGTTTCCACACGGGTACGTCGGCGAAGGCCGGGGAGAGCCGGGCGACCAGGTAGACCCCGGCCTTGACCATCGCGGCGGCGTGCAGATAGGCGCTGACCGGGGTCGGCGCGGCCATCGCGTTCGGCAGCCACATGGAGAACGGCCAGATCGCGGACTTCGACAGCGCCCCGCACAGGATCAGGACGAGGGCGACGGAGACGGCGAGGGTCGCCTCGGGCGGGTCGGCGACGATCGTGGAGATCCGGTACGTCCCGGCGGCCTGACCGACGATCAGGAAGCCGACCAGCATCGCGAGGCCGCCGAGCGTGGTGACCGTCAGCGCCTGGAGCGCGGAGCGGCGACTGTGCCGGTGTTCGCTGCCGTGGCCGATCAGCAGGTAGGAGAAGACCGTGGTCAGCTCCCAGAACACGTAGAGCGTGATCAGGTCGTCGGCGAGGACCAGCGCGAGCATCGCGCCCGCGAAAGCAAGGAGGTTCCCGGCGAATCGCCCCAATTGCGGCGTGTCGTCGCGGAAATAGGAGGCGCAGTAGAGCAGGACGAGCCCGCCGACCCCGGTGGCCAGCAGGACCATCAGGGTGGCCAGCGCGTCCAGGCGCAGATCCAGCGAGACGTCGTACGTCGGGATCCACTGCCAGGACCAGGCGACCGCGTCACCGGACGCGGCGGTGTCCCATTGGGTGAACGCCCAGACGGTGGCGGCGATCGGGGGCAGCGCGAGCACGAGGAAGGCACGCCTGCCGAGCCGGTGTACCAGCGGGCCTGCGCAGGCTGCCAGCACGAAGTGACAGATGATGAGGGCGATCACAGAGGAGTGTCCGGGTTAGAGGGCGGGTCAACCGGAATGAAGAGCACTAGGTAGAAATATATCTTCCCAGCTTGTTCACCCGTCCGGCGCGCCGCCCACTGCCCCACCCTGCGGTGGTGTGAGGTCTTTTCAGCAGTTTCATCGATTCAAGGCTTTTCATCCGTTTCGGGCGCGCCGGGGCCGCCGTCCGGAGCTCGGATGGCTCAGGGCAGGACGGCGATCCCGTCGATCTCGACCATCGCCTGTTCGTCCCAGAGCCGGGCCACCCCGATGACCGCCATCGCCGGGTAGTCGCGTCCGGCCAGCCGGCGCCAGGTCCGGCCCAGTTCGGCGGCGTGGGACCGGTAGTCGGCCACATCGGTGGCGTACACCGTGACGCGGGCCAGGTCGGCGGGGGCCCCGCCCGCCGCGTGCAGGGCGGTGAGCAGGTTGGTCAGCGCGGTGGCGAACTGCTCGGGCAGGGTGGCGCCGACGACCTTGCCGTCCGGGTCGAGGGCGGTCTGCCCGGCCAGGAAGACCAGGTGGCTTCCGGTGGCGACGACGGCGTGCGAGAAGCCGGCGGGCGGGGAGAGGTCGGCCGGGTTGATCCGGTGGGACGGGCTCATACGGGCGGCTCCTGGGTGTGGGGCGCGGATTCGGGCGCGTACGGCTCCTGGGCGGGAGGCGCGGATTCGGGCGCCGCCGCCGCGGTCGCGTACAGCTCCTTGGCGATGATGGCGCGCTGCACCTCGCTTGCGCCCTCGTAGATCCGGGGCGCGCGGACCTCGCGGTAGAGGTGTTCGAGCAGGTGGCCGCGGCGCAGGGCGCGGGCGCCGTGCAGCTGGACGGCGGTGTCGACGACGTACTGCGCGGTCTCGGTGGCGTACAGCTTGGCCATCGCGGCGCGGCGCGGCACGCCGCTCTCCCCCGCGTCGTACGCGGCGGCCGCCGCGTACACCAGGAGGCGGGCCGCCTCGGTGCGGGTGGCCATCTCGGCGACCTGGTGGGAGACGGCCTGGAGGTCGCTGAGGGGGCCGCCGAACGCGGTGCGGCGGGCGGTGTGGGCCACGGTGGCGTCGAGGGCGGCGCGGGCCATCCCGACAGCGAAGGCGCCGACGCTGGGGCGGAAGAGGTTGAGGGTATCCATCGCGACCCGGAAGCCCCGGTCCCGCTCGCCCAGGACGTCGTCGGCGGTGACCGGTACGCCGTCGAACTCCAGGGTGCCGATGGGGTGCGGGGAGAGCATGTCGAGGGCGGAGCCGGTGAGTCCGGGGCGGTCGGAGGGGACGAGGAACGCGGTGATCCCGCGCGAGCCGGCGCCGGGTGTGGTGCGGGCGAAGACGGTGGCGAAGTCGGCCTCGGGGGCGTTGGAGATCCAGCACTTCTCGCCGGTGAGCCGCCAGCCGCCCTCGGCCGGCTCGGCGGCCAGGCTCAGGGCGCCGGCGTCGGACCCGGCGCCCGGCTCGCTCAGGGCGAAGGCCGCGACCGCCCGCCCGGCCCGGACCTCGGGGAGCCAGCGCGCGCGGTGGGCGGGGGTGCCGGCCTGGACGAGGGGGGTGGTGCCGAGGCCCTGGAGGGCGAGCGCGGTCTCGGCCTCCGTGCAGCCCCGGGCCAGGGACTCCCGCAGCAGGCACAGGTCCAGCGCGCCGGAGCCGAACAGCCTGTCCAGCAGGCCCAGCTCGCCTAGGGCGGCCAGCAGCGGGCGGTTGACACGGCCGGGCTCCCCCTTCTCCGCCAGGGGGCGCAGCTGCCGCTCGGCGAGGGTGCGCAGCTCTTCGCACCAGGCGGTTTGTTCCGGTTCGAGGGAGAATGCCGTCATGGCGGCGCCTCTCTTGTCGCGTCTCGGGGCATCTCTTCGCGGTGCGTCGCACGTCATGTCTTATCGCGGACCGTTGACTACCGTCACTCAAACGATACGCTCCAGAGGCGACAAGGGGGCGATCCTTCATGGAGCCGAATACCTCGCCGAACACGCCCACAGCCGCCGACGACGCGTCCGTACGTGTCCCCGGCGCGCATCCCGAGCGATCCGAGCGCGTCGCCGGTGCCCGTCCCGAGCGCGTCCCCGGCGCGCACACCGACACGTTCGCACGCGACCATCTCCCACCGCCTGAGCAGTGGCCGGAGCTGCTCCTGGACCATCCCGGGCCGCGCTACCCCGACCGGCTGAACTGCGGGTACGAGCTGCTGGACCGCACGGTCCAGGAGCGGGGCCCCGACCGCCCCGCGCTGCGCTCCGGCGACGGGGAGCTGTGGAGCTACGGCGAACTGCGGGAGACCGTGGACCGCATCGCCCATGTGCTCACCGACGACCTGGCCGTGGTGCCCGGCAACCGGGTGCTGCTGCGCGGGCCCACCACACCGTGGCTGGCCGCCTGCTGGCTCGCCGTCATGAAGGCGGGCGCGGTCGCGGTGACCGTGCTGGCGCAGGCGCGCGCGAGCGAACTGGCCACCATCTGCTCGCTGGCCCGGGTGAGCCACGCGCTGTGCGACGCCCGCTCGGCCGAGGAGCTGGCGAAGGCGGCGGACCTGGTGACGGCGGACGTGGGCGGCGTGCGGACGGTCCTGTTCGGCGGGGACGGCCCCGACGACCTGACCCGCCGCGCGGCCGCGCACGCCGGCTCCGGCCCCTACCGGGCGGTCGACACGGCCGCCGACGAGGTCGCGCTGATCGCGTTCACCTCGGGGACCACCGGGCGCCCCAAGGGCTGTATGCACCTCCACCGGGACCTGCTCGCCGTCGCCGACACCTTCTCCCGCCAGGTGCTGCGCCCCGTCGCCGACGACGTGTTCGCGGGCAGCCCGCCGCTCGGCTTCACCTTCGGCCTGGGCGGTCTGCTGGTCTTCCCGCTGCGCGCGGGGGCCTCGGCGCTGCTGCTGGAGCAGGCCGGGCCGCGGCACCTGCTGCCCGCGCTGGTCCGGCACCGGGTCTCGGTGCTGTTCACGGCGCCGACGGCGTACCGCACGATGCTCGGCCAACTGGACGGCCACGACCTCTCGGCGCTGCGCCGCTGCGTGTCGGCCGGGGAGAACCTGCCCGCGGCGACCTGGCAGGCCTGGTTCGAGGCGACCGGACTGCGCATCATCAACGGCATCGGCGCCACCGAGCTGCTGCACATCTTCATCTCGGCCGCCGACGACGACATCCGGCCGGGCACCACCGGCCTCCCCGTGCCGGGCTGGCAGGCCAAGGTGGTCGACGAGCACGGTGAGGAGCTGCCCGACGGCGAACCGGGGCTGCTCGCCGTACGCGGGCCGGTCGGCTGCCGCTACCTCGCCGACCCCCGGCAGAGGGAGTACGTCCGCCACGGCTGGAACATGACCGGCGACACGTTCGTCCGCGACCCGGACGGCTACTTCCGTTACGTGGCCCGCGCCGACGACATGATCATCTCCTCCGGCTACAACATCGCGGGCCCCGAGGTGGAGGACGCCCTGCTCCGCCACCCGGAGGTCGCGGAGGCGGCCGTGGTGGGCCGGGCCGACGAACTGCGCGGCGAGATCGTGGAGGCGCACGTGGTGCTGGCGCAGGGCTCGGAGCAGACGGCCGACTCGCTGCGCGCGCACATGAAGGCCTGCCTGGCCCCGCACAAGTGCCCGCGCGCCTTCGTCTTCCGCTCCTCGCTCCCCCGCACCGCGACCGGCAAACTCCAGCGGTTCCTGCTGCGGGAGGACTCCACCTAGAGTGATCACGTGGCTGAGCTGCGCACCCCCCGTTCCCTGATCGTCACGCTGTACGGCGCCTACGGCCGCCCACCGGACAACGCCCCGTTCGCGGTGGCGGAGCTGATCCGGCTGCTGCACGCCGTGGGCGTCGACGCCCCTTCCGTACGCTCCTGCGTCTCACGGCTGAAGCGGCGCGGGCTGCTGGTCGCCGCGCGGGCGGCGGACGGCTCGGCGGGGTACGCCCTGTCGCCGGACGCCCGCCAGCTGCTCGACGACGGCGACACGCGGATCTACGGCCGCCCCTCGCACCGGCAGGCCGACGGCTGGGTCCTCGCGGTCTTCTCCGTCCCCGAGGCCGAGCGCAACAAGCGCCACCTGCTGCGCTCCCGGCTGGCCCGCCTCGGCTTCGGCACGGCGGCCCCCGGGGTGTGGATCGCCCCGGCCGGCCTCTACGAGGAGACCCGGCACACCCTGGAACGGCTCGAACTCGCCCCGTACGTCGACCTGTTCCGCGGCGAGCACCTCGGCTTCGCGGCGACCGCCGAGTCGGTGGCCCGCTGGTGGGACCTGGACGCGGTGGCCCGCCTCCACCGGGACTTCCTGGAGCTGCACGAACCGGTGCTCCGGGAGTGGGAGTCGGCTCCGCGGACCGAGGAGGGCCCCCGCCCGCAGGAGGCCTACCGGGACTACCTGCTGGCCCTGGACTCCTGGCGCCGGCTCCCCTACGCGGACCCGGGGCTGCCCGGGGAGCTGCTGCCCAGGGGCTGGCCGGGCGGCCGCTCGGCGGAGGTCTTCGGCAAGCTGCACGAGCTGCTGCGGGAGGCGGGAGAGCGGTACGTCCGGGGGTGAGGGGTGCGCGAGGGTGCCGGGTGCCGGTGCGCGAGGGCGCGGGGTGCGGGGCCAACGCCGTCTACGACCTGCCCGAGGGGCGTCCCGCGTGGAAGGTGCCGCCTCTGCGCCTGGGCCTGCCCGTGGTACCGACGGCCTCGGCCGGGCCGCTGCCGGGTGAGCGCCCGCGCGGAAGTCACTCCAGCCTGAGCCGGGGCTTCGGCTCGTCCGTGCGGCCGGTGGGCGGGGGGCGGCTGCCGGCACCGTACGGGAGGGGCCAGGGCGCGCCCGGTCCGGTGTAGCCCTGCTCGGCCGCCGCGTGGAGGGTCCAGTGCGGGTCGTACAGATGGGGGCGGGCCAGGGCGCAGAGGTCGGCGCGGCCCGCCAGGAGCAGGGAGTTGACGTCGTCCCAGGAGGAGATGGCCCCGACCGCGATGACCGGGACGTCCACGGTGTTGCGGATCCGGTCCGCGAACGGGGTCTGGTAGGAGCGGCCGAACTCGGGGCGCTCCTCGGACACCACCTGGCCGGTGGAGACGTCGATGGCGTCGGCCCCGTGGGCGGCGAAGGCGCGGGCGATCTCCACGGCGTCCTCGGCGTCGGTGCCGCCCTCGGCCCAGTCGGTGGCGGAGATCCGCACGGTCATCGGGCGCCCCGCGGGCCAGACTTCGCGGACGGCGTCGAAGACTTCGAGGGGGAAACGGAGGCGGCTGCCCAGCGGGCCGCCGTAGGCGTCGGTGCGGCGGTTGGTGAGCGGGGAGAGGAAGCCGGAGAGCAAGTAGCCGTGGGCGCAGTGGAGTTCGAGGAGGTCGAAGCCGGAGTCGGCGGCGCGGCGGGCCGCCCGCACGAACTGGTCGCGGATGGAGGCCAGTTGGGCCGGGCCGAGCTCCTGCGGGATCTGGCTGACGCCGGGGGTGTACGGGATCGGAGAGGCGGCGCCCAGCGGCCAGTTGCCGTCCTCCAGGGGCTGGTCGATGCCCTCCCACATCAGCTTGGTGGAGCCCTTGCGGCCGGAGTGGCCGAGCTGGACGCCGATCGCCGCGCCGGGGGCCGAGGTGTGGACGAAGTCGGTGATCCGGCGCCAGGCGGTGGCCTGTTCGTCGGTCCACAGCCCCGTGCAGCCGGGGGTGATGCGGCCCTCGGGGCTGACGCAGACCATCTCGGTCATGGTGAGCCCGGCTCCGCCGAGCGCGCGGGCGCCGAGGTGGACGAGGTGGAAGTCGCCGGGGAGCCCGTCGGTGGCCGAGTACATGTCCATGGGTGAGACGACGACGCGGTTGCGCAGGTGGAGGCCGCGCAGCCGCAGCGGGGTGAACATCGGCGGGGTGGCGGGCGGGCAGCCGAACTCCTCCTCGACGGCGGCGGTGAAGGAGGCGTCGCGCAGCCGCAGGTTGTCGTGGGTGACCCGGCGGCTGCGGGTGAGCAGGTTGAAGGCGAAGCGGCGGGGCGGCTGGTCGACGTAGGTCGCCAGCTCCTCGAACCAGCGCAGGCTGGCGGCGGCGGCCCGCTGGGTGGAGGCGACGACCGGGCGGCGCTCGGCCTCGTACGCGGCCAGCGCGGCGGGCAGGTCCGGCTGTTCCTCGATGGAGGCGGCCAGCGTGAGGGCGTCCTCGACGGCCAGTTTGGTGCCGGAGCCGATGGAGAAGTGCGCGGTGTGGGCGGCGTCCCCGATGAGGACCGTGTTCCCGTGCGACCAGCGGGAGTTGGTGACCGTACGGAAGGTGAGCCAGCTGGAGCGGTTGGCGCGCAGGGGCCTGCCGCCCAGGGCCTCGGTGAAGAACTCGGCGCAGCGGGTGGTGGCTCGGGCCGCGTCGCAGGCGTCGAGTCCGGCGGCGCGCCACACCTCCTCGCGCATCTCGACGATGACGGTGGAGGCGTCGGGCGCGTACGGGTAGGCGTGCACCTGCATGACGCCGTAGGGGGTTTCGGCGATCTCGAAGCGGAAGGCGTCGAGTGCGAAGTCGGCGGCGAGCCAGATGTAGCGGTTGCGGTGCTCGGTGACGGCCGGGCCGAAGGCGTCCGCGTGCGCCTCGCGGGTGGTGCTGTGCACCCCGTCGGCGGCGATGACCAGGTCGTGGCGGGCGGCGAGCTCGGCGGCGGGCGGGGCCTGGGTGCGGAAGCGCAGGTCGACGCCGAGTGCGGCGCAGCGCTCGTGCAGGATCTCCAGCAGGCGGCGGCGCCCGAGGGCGGCGAAGCCGTGGCCGCCGGAGGTGTGGGTGCGGCCGCGGTGGACGATGTCGATGGTGTCCCAGCGGACGAACTCGGCCCTCAGCGCCCGGTGGACCTCCGGGTCGGCGTGCTCGATACCGCCGAGGGTCTCGTCGGAGAGGACGACGCCGAAGCCGAAGGTGTCGTCGGGGGCGTTGCGCTCGTACACCGTGATGGCGCGGGCCGGGTCGAGCCGCTTGAGCAGGGCCGCCGCGTAGAGGCCGCCGGGCCCGCCGCCGATGACCGCGATCCGCCGCACGGGGGACGGGGCGGCGGTCCGCCGCGGCGGTCCGTCGGTGGCCGTCGCGCCGGCCGGTTCGCTGCCGCGCGCCACCGCTACCGCCCCCGCCACTTCGGCGGCCGCTTCTCGGTGAAGGCGGCGTGGAACTCCGCGTAGTCCTCGCCGTGCATCAGGAGGGCCTGGGTGTTGGCGTCCAGCTCCACGGAGGCGGCGAGCGGCATGTCCAGTTCGGCGGTGAGCAGCGCCTTGGTCTGGGCGAGGGCGAGCGCCGGGCCGTCGGCGAGGCGGCGGGCCAGCCCGGCGGCGCGGGCGTCGGCCTGCCCCTCCTCGGCCAGCTCGCTGATCAGCCCGATCCGCTCCGCCTCGGGGGCGCGCACGGTGTCGCCGAGCATGAGCAGCCGGGTGGCGTGGCCGAGGCCGACGACCCGGGGCAGGAGGTAGGCGGCGCCCATGTCCCCGCCGGAGAGGCCGACCCGGGTGAAGAGGAAGGCGAAGCGGGCGGAGGGGTCGGCGACCCGGAAGTCGGCGGCGAGGGCGAGCACGGCTCCGGCTCCGGCGGCGACGCCGTGGACGGCGGCGACGACCGGGAAGGGGCACTCGCGCAGGGCCCGTACGACCTGGCCGGTCATCCGGTTGAACTCCAGGATCGCGGCGGTGTCCATGGCGAGGGTGGCGCCGATGATCTCGTCGACGTCGCCGCCGGAGCAGAAGCCGCGCCCCTCACCGGCCAGGACGAGGGCGCGCGCGGAGCGTTCCCGGGTCAGCTCGGCGAGCAGGTCGCGCAGATCGGCGTAGGCGCCGAAGGTGAGGGCGTTGAGTTTCTCGGGGCGCTCCAGTGTGACGGTCACCACACCGTCGTCCCGGGTGATCCGGAGATGGCGCCACTCCTCGACGTGCGGGGCGGAGCTGGGAAACGAGCTCATGAAGGGGGTCCCTTCAGCATGCGGGCGGGTTGCCGACCGTGCGCGGGTCGCGTTCCACCACCGAAGTTATCACTCATATGTGACTGTCGTCACGAGATCGCGATACGCCGACCGTGAGACCGTTGTGGCGAAAGTCCCGTTTGCGCCGGTCGACCGCCTCTATGGCCAGGGCCGCGCGGTTCGTAAGGTTGACCCCAGGAAGTCTCGATACGCGATGCCGATGAGTCGAGTGAGTCGAGAAGCCGCGACGACAGGTCGACAGACCCCGATGACGAGTCGAGTGACCACGATGAGTCGAGAAGTCCCGCTACAAGGAAGATCCGCTCCCGAACGGAACCCCGCCGTGCCGCCCGATGTCCCCGTTCCCGCCTCCTGGCGTATCGCCCTGCCGCACTCCACGGCAGCCGTGCCGATCGCCCGTGCCCTCGTCCGTACGGCCCTGTCCAACATCGACGCCCCGGCGGACACCGACACCGCCGAGCTGCTCACGGCCGAGCTGGTGGCCAACGCGGTCGAGCACACGATGAGCAGCGAGCCGATCGAGCTGGTCGTGGAGCTGCTGCCCACCGGCTGCCAGGTCGAGGTGCACGACCACGACCCCGCTCCGCCCGGTGACCTCTCCCGTCCGCGGCCCGGCTACGAGGTCGACCCCTGGCAGGAGTACGGCCGCGGCCTGCTGCTGATCCGCACCCTCAGCTCCGCCTGCGGTCACCGCACCACGGAGCACGGCAAGGCGGTCTGGTTCACGCTTCCGGCGATACCGTCCCAGCCGGGTCCCTCTCCGGAGAGCTGACCAGCCGGGACCGCCTCCGCCCGTAACAGGCGTAGAGCAGCGAACCGGCGGCGAGGAAGACCGCGAACTGGAGCCAGGTCGTCCAGCCGGTCCCGTACATCAGATACAGGCAGAACACGACGCCGAGCAGCGGGCTCACCGGGTAGAGCGGCACCCGGAAGGTGCGCTCCAGCCCGGGGTCGCGGCGGCGGAGCACCACGACGGCGACGTTGACCGCGACCATGGTGGCGAGCGTGCCGATGGTCGTCAGGTTGACGACGACGTCCAGCGGGACGAACGCGGCAGGGACGGCGAAGACGCAGGCCACGATCCAGGTGTTGGCGACCGGGGTGTGGGTCCTGGGCGAGACGCGCTCGAAGATCCGCGGGATCAGCCCGTCGCGGGACATCGACATCAGGATGCGGGTCTGCCCGTACATGACGGCGAGTACCACCGAGGCGATGGCGACGACCGCGCCGAAGGCGACGATGCCGCCGCCCACCGTCGAGTCGGTGACCTGGTTGACGACGAGCGAGAGGGCCGCGGGCTTGTCGGAGACGGCGTCCGCGCCGAGCGCGCCGATGGCCGAGAGCGCCACCGCGCAGTACAGCAGCGTGACGACGCCGATGCAGACCAGGATGGCGATGGGGATGTTCCGGCGGGGGTTCTTGACCTCTTCGCCGGCGGTGGTGATGGCGTCGAAGCCGATGTACGAGAAAAACGCCAGCGAGGCGCCCGCCGTGATCCCGCCGAGCCCGTGGCCCGCGAACGGCACGAGGTTGTCGTCCTGGTACGCGGTGAACGCGATCACGCAGAACGCCAGCAGGATGCCGATCTTCAGGACCGCCATGGTGGCCGTCGCGCCGGCGCTCTCCCGGACGCCGCGCACCAGCAGGGCAGCGGCCATGGCGATCACGACGACCGCCGGGAGGTTGATCACGCCGCCGTCGCCGGGTCCGGCGGAGACGGCGGCGGGCAGCTCCCAGCCGGTCAGGCTGTTCAGCAGCTCGTTGACGTACTGGCTCCAGCCCACCGCGACCGCGGAGACCGAGACGCCGTACTCCAGCATCAGGCACCAGCCGACGAGGAACGCCGTGCGCTCGCCCAGGGCGGCGTACGCGAAGGAGTACGAGCTCCCCGAGACCGGGATGGCGCTGCCCAGCTCCGCGAAGGAGAGGGCGGTGAAGATGCAGGTGATCGCGGCCAGGACGAACGAGATGACGACGGCGGGACCGGCCTCGGCGACGGTGTCGGAGAGGCCGACGAAGATGCCGGTGCCCACGATGGCCCCGACGCCGAAGCAGACGAGCTGGAAGAGGCCCATCGTCCGCTTGAGGCCGTGGCCCTCCAGGTCGCCGCCGGACTCGGCGATGAGCATCTCGGGGCTCTTGCGGCGCAGGCCGGGCCGGGAGAGGCCGGGACGCTTCGGGGTGCCGGGGGGCGGCAGGCCGGGGCTCATGCGGACGTTCTCTTCTCTGGTGGTGCAGTGGGGGGACGGTCCCGTCCGCGCGGGGGCGGCACGGGAAAGGGGTTCGGGCCGGGGCCTGTCGTCAGACTGACGACGGCAGTCTGACGACAGGCCCCGGCCCGAACCCCGCCAAGAGGCGACATCGTAGCCACCTCGGCGCATGTTCACCCAATCGGGTGTATGAGCATGCGAACCCCCACCCGGTAGGCGTACCGGAGGGCCCTCCGGTGCGCCTACCGGCCCGCCAGCGTCGCCACCAGCACGGCCTTGATCGTGTGCATCCGGTTCTCGGCCTGGTCGAAGACGACCGAGTGCGCCGACTCGAAGACCTCGTCGGTGACCTCCAGCTCGGCGAGGCCGTGGGCGGCGTGGATGTCACGGCCCACCTGGGTGCCGAGGTCGTGGAAGGCGGGCAGGCAGTGCAGGAACTTCACGTCCGGGTTGCCGGTGGCGCGCAGGACGTCCATGGTCACGGCGTACGGCGCGAGCGCGGCGATGCGCTCGTCCCAGACCTCCTTGGGCTCCCCCATCGAGACCCACACGTCCGTGGCGACGAAGTCGGCTCCGCGGACGCCCTCGATGACGTCGGCGGTGAGCGTGACCTTCGCGCCGCTGATCTCGGCGAGCTTCCGGGCCTGCTCCACGACGAAGGGGGCCGGCCAGTACGTCTCGGGGGCCACGATCCGGATGTCCAGGCCCAGCAGGGCGCCGGTGATCAGGTAGGAGTTGCCCATGTTGAAGCGGGCGTCGCCGAGGTAGGCGAAGGCCAGCTCCGTGACGGGCTTGTCGCTGTGCTCCGTCATGGTCAGGACGTCGGCGAGCATCTGCGTGGGGTGCCAGTCGTCGGTGAGCCCGTTGAAGACCGGGACACCGCCGTACGCGGCCAGCTCCTCGACCATCTGCTGGCTGTCACCCCGGTACTCGATGCCGTCGAACATCCGGCCGAGCACCCGGGCGGTGTCCTTCACCGACTCCTTGTGGCCCATCTGGGAGCTGGAGGGGTCGAGGTAGGTGGTGGAGGCGCCCTGGTCGGCGGCGGCGACCTCGAACGCGCAGCGCGTACGGGTCGAGGTCTTCTCGAAGATCAGCGCGATGTTCTTCCCGCGCAGCCGCTGGGCCTCGGCCCCGGCCTTCTTGGCCGCCTTCAGCTCACCGGCCAGCGCGACCAGGCCGAGGAACTCCTCGGCGGTGAAGTCCAGCTCCTTGAGGAAGGGGCGGCCGGTGAGGTCGATGGCCATGATGACTGCTCCAGGGTGGGACGGGGATCTTGCCGGGGCCGGCATGCAGTTATGGAACTCTATACGAATATCCGCATTCCTATACAGCCCGGGGTCCGGAAACCGCCCGTCCGGAAATCGCTGGTCCGGCATCCTCGGGCCGGAAACCTCTGAGCCCGTGAGGTGAGGGGGCGGGTGCTACACAGGGTCCCGCACCACGGGACAGCTCATGCAGCGCGGTCCGCCCCTCCCCCGGCCCAGCTCGCTGCCCCGGATCTCGATGACCTCGATGCCCTCCTTGCGCAGATAGGTGTTGGTGGTCGCGTTCCGCTCGTACGCGACCACCACGCCCGGCTCGACCGCCAGGACGTTGCAGCCGTCGTCCCACTGCTCGCGCTCGGCCGCGTGCACGTCCTGGGTGGCGGTGAGCACCCGGATCGCGTCGAGGCCGAGGGCGGCGGCGATGGCCCGGTGCATGTGCTCGGGCGGGTGGTCGGTGACCTTCAGCTCGCGGGGGCCGCTGCCCGGTTCGATCGTGTACGAGCGCAGCATGCCGAGCCCGGCGTACTGGGTGAACGTGTCGCCGTCCACCATCGTCATCACCGTGTCCAGGTGCATGAACGCACGGGCCTTGGGCATGTCGAGCGCCACGATCGTGCGGGCGGAACCGGCGTCGAAGAGGCCCCGGGCCAGCATCTCCACCGCCTGCGGGGTGGTGCGCTCGCTCATCCCGATCAGGACCGCGCCCTGCCCGATGACCAGGACGTCACCGCCCTCGATCGTGGACGGGTAGTCGTCCTGCCCCTCCGACCAGTGGTGGAAGACGCCCGCCTCCGGTCCGGTGAAGAGCGGGTGGTGGCCGTAGATCGCCTCGAAGTGGACGGTCTCGCGCTGCCGGGCGGGCCAGCGCATGGCGTTGATGGAGACCCCGTCGTAGATCCAGGCGGAGGTGTCCCGGGTGAAGAGGTGGTTGGGCAGCGGACCGAGCAGGAAGTCGTCCAGGTCCATCACGTGGAAGCGGACGGAGGTCGGCTCGTTGTGCCGCTCCAGGAACTCGCGCTTGGTCATCCCGCCGACCAGCGCCTCCGCGAGCTCGGCCGACGGCAACTCCTCGAAGGCGGCGCGCAGATGCTCGGTGGCGAGCGGCCCGTACTCCTTCTCGTCGAAGACCCGGTCGAGCACGAGACGGCGCGCGACCGGGATGTCCAGGGACTCCTGGAGGAGGTCACCGAAGAGGTGCACCTCCACGCCCCGGTCGCGCAGGACGTCGGCGAACCCGTCGTGCTCCTGGCGGGCGCGGCGCACCCAGAGCACGTCGTCGAAGAGGAGCGCGTCCTTGTTGCGGGGGGTGAGCCGCTTCAGTTCCAGATCGGGGCGGTGCAGTATGACGCGGCGCAGCCGCCCGGTTTCGGAGTCGACGTGGAATCCCATGTCTTCATCCTCACCGGGCGGAGCACCGTTCACCCCGCGAATCGCCCATGGGTTGCCCACGGCGGTCGCCCCCGGCCCGGGGCCGGGGCGCGGTGCTCAGAGCCGGGGGTCGACCGGCTCCGACTCCAGGGCCAGGACGGCGAAGACCGCCTCGTGGACCCGCCAGAGCGGCTCGCCCCCGGCCAGCCGGTCCAGGGCCTCCAGTCCGAGTGCGTACTCCCGCAGCGCGAGCGAGCGTTTGTGGCCGAGGAACCGGGAGCGCAGGCGCTCCAGGTTCTCCGGGCGGGTGTACTCCGGGCCGTAGATGATGCGCAGGTACTCCCGGCCGCGCACCTTGATGCCGGGCTGGACCAGGCGGCCCTGGGCGTCCCGGGCGAGGGCGCCGAGCGGCTTGACGACCATGCCCTCGCCGCCGCGCCCGGTCATCTCCAGCCACCAGTCGACGCCCGCGCGGACGGACGCCTCGTCGGCGGGGTCGACGACGAGGCGCCGGGTGACCTGGAGCAGCCCGGTCGGGTCGTGCTCGACGAGGCGGTCCAGCCAGGCCAGCTGTTCGTCGTGGGGGACAGTGGCCAGCGAGCGGCCCTGGACGGCGAGGATCTGGAACGGGGCGAGCCGGACCCCGTCGAGCCCCTGGGTGGGCCAGCAGTAGCGCCGGTAGGCCTCGGTGAAGGCGGCCGCGTCCTCGGCCCGGCCGTGCTGCCGCCCGGCGAGGTCACCGACGTCGACGCCCCGGGCGGCGGCCGTCTCCAGGGCGGCGAGGGCCGGGGGGAAGACCGCGCCGGAGGCCGCGCCGACGGCGGCGTACTGCGAGCGCAGCAGTCCGCCGGCCTTGAGCGACCACGGCATCAGCTCGGCGTCCAGGAGCACCCAGTCGGTCTCCCACTCCTCCCAGAGCCCGGCCGCGGTGAGGGCCGTCCGCAGCCGGCCGAGGACGACTTCGGTCAGGGCCCTGTCGTCGAGGAAGGGGCGGCCGGTGCGGGTGTACAGCGCGCCGGTGGGGCCGTCCGTGCCGAAGCGGGCGGTCGCGGCGGCGGCGTCCTTGCAGACCAGGACGACGGCCCGGGAGCCCATGTGCTTCTCCTCGCACACCACCCGCTCGACGCCGTCGCCGCGGTACTGCGCGAACGCCTCGGCCGGGTGCTCCAGGAAACCGTCCTCGCGGGAGGTGGCGGTGGGGGCCATGGTGGGCGGGAGGTAGGCCAGGAGCCGCGGGTCGACGGCGAACCGGCTCATGACTTCGAGGGCCGCCGCCGCGTTCTCCTCGCGCACGGCGACACGGCCCAGGTGACGGGTCTCCACGACCCGGCGGCCCTGGACGTCGGCGAGGTCCAGCGGCCGGCCCTCCCTGCCCCCGGGCGCCTCGGTGGTCAGCGGCCTGGCGGGCTCGTACCAGACCTTCTCGGCCGGTACGTCGACGAGTTCGCGCTCCGGCCAGCGCAGCGCGGTCATCTTCCCGCCGAAGACGACGCCGGTGTCCAGGCAGATGGTGTTGTTGATCCAGGAGGTGGTGGGCACGGGGGTGTGGCCGTAGACCACGGCGGCGCGGCCCCGGTACTCCTCGGCCCACGGGTAGCGCACGGGCAGGCCGAACTCGTCGGTCTCGCCGGTGGTGTCTCCGTACAGGGCGTGCGAGCGGACCCGGCCGGAGGTGCGGCCGTGGTACTTCTCGGGCAGCCCGGCGTGGCAGACCACCAGCCCGCCGCCGTCCAGGACGTAGTGGCTGACCAGGGAGTCGATGAACTCCCGCACCTGCTGCCGGAACTCCGGGTGCTCGGCGTCCTGGCGCTCCAGCTGCTCGACCGTCTCGGCGAGGCCGTGGGTCTGCTGGACCTTGCGGCCCGCGAGGTAGCGGCCGAGCTTGTTCTCGTGGTTGCCCGGCACGCACAGGGCGTGGCCCGCCGCGACCATGGACATGACGCGGCGCAGCACCCCCGGGCTGTCGGGGCCCCGGTCGACGAGGTCGCCGACGAAGACCGCCGTACGCCCTTCGGGGTGGGCACCGTCCACGTAACCCAGCTTGCCGAGCAGGGTGTCCAGCTCGGATCGGCAGCCGTGGATGTCGCCGATGATGTCGAACGGGCCGGTGAGGTGGCGCAGGTCGTTGTAGCGGCGCTCCAGGACCACACGGGCGCTCTCGGCCTCCTCCTCGGTGCGCAGGACATGCACCTTGCGGAAGCCTTCGCGCTCCAGGCCGCGCAGGGAACGGCGCAGCTCGCGGCGGTGGCGCTGGATGACGTGGCGAGGCATGGACGCGCGGTCGGGGCGGGAGGCGTTGCGGGCGGCGCAGACCTCCTCGGGGAGGTCCAGCACGATGGCGATGGGCAGCACGTCGTGCTCCCGGGCCAGCCGGACGAGCTGCTTGCGGCTCTCGGGCTGGACGCTGGTGGCGTCGATGACGGTGAGCCGTCCGGCGGCCAGGCGCTTGCCGGCGATGTAGTGGAGCACGTCGAAGGCGTCGCGGCTGGCGCTCTGGTCGTTCTCGTCGTCGGCGACGAGACCCCGGCAGAAGTCGGAGGAGACGATCTCGGTGGGCTTGAAGTGCTTGCGGGCGAAGGTGGACTTGCCCGATCCGCTGGCGCCGACGAGGACGACGAGGGAGAGGTCGGTCACGGGCAGGGTGCGGGAGGCTCCGCCGGTGGTGGTGTCGGTGCTCGTACCGTCGGTGCTCGTACCGTCGGTGCTCGTACGGTCGTTGTTCGTACGGTCGTTGTTCGTCATGCGGCTTCCGCCTCCTTCTTCTTCCCGGTGCCGTTCGCGGTGTTGTGCGCGGTGTTGTGCGCGGTGTTGTTTCCGGCGGATTCCGTGGTCAGGGTGAAGACGGCCAGCTGGGTGGGCGGACCGACCTCGGGGTCGTCCGGGCCGACGGGCAGGTGCGCGACGGTGTACCCGTGGCGCTCGGCGACCTTCCCCGCCCATGCGCGGAACTCGGCCCTGGTCCACTCGAAGCGGTGGTCCCCGTGGCGCACGTGCCCGGCCGGGAGGCTCTCCCAGCGCACGTTGTACTCGACGTTCGGCGTGGTCACCAGCACCGTGCGCGGACGGGCCGAGCCGAAGACCGCGTACTCCAGCGCGGGCAGCCGGTCCAGGTCGAGGTGCTCGATGACCTCGCTGAGCACGGCGGCGTCGTACCCCTTGAGCCGCTTGTCCGTGTAGGTGAGGGAGCCCTGCCGGAGGGTGACCCGGCTCGCCTGCCGCTCTCCCATCCGCTCCAGCTTGAGCCGACGCGAGGCGATGGTGAGGGCGCGCATCGACACGTCGACGCCGACGATCTCGGTGAAGCGCACGTCCTTGAGGAGCGCCTGCACCAACTGGCCCTGCCCGCAGCCCAGGTCGAGGACCCGGTGTGCGCCGGCCCCGCTCAGCGCTTCGAGGATCGCGGTGCGCCGGTGCTCGGCGAGCGGGATGGGCTTCTCCTCGGTGTCGGTGCTCTCGTCCACCGCGTTGTCGACGCTGTCCACGTCGAGGTCGTCCGACTCCGCGAGCCGGACCAGCTCCAGGGCCTGGTCGGCCTGGCGGGTCAGCCCCCAGCGGTGGGCGAGGTAGCGCCGGGTGATGAGGGGGCGCTCGGGGTGATCGGCCAGCCAGCCCTCACCGGCCCGCAGCAGCTTGTCCACCTCGTCGGGCGCGACCCAGTAGTGCTTGGCGTCGTCGAGCACCGGCAGCAGGACGTAGAGCTGGCGCAGGGCGTCGGCGAGCCGCAACTCCCCCTCCAGCACCAGGCGTACGTAACGCGACGCGCCCCACTCGGGGAACTGCTCGTCCAGCGCCACCTCCACCGCCTCGACCCGCTCCCAGCCGAGCGGCACGAACAGCTTGCGCACCAGCTCCGCACCGCCCCGGGCGGGCAGCGCGGGCACCTCGATCCGCAGCGGCAGCGGGGCGTTCACCCGCTCGGGCAGGGCCCGGCAGACACCGCCCAGCGCAGACTTGAAGACCGTGGCGAGGGCGACCGAGAGCAGCGAGGAGGCGGCGTAGGGGCGGTCGTTGACGTACTGCGCGAGCGCCGCGTCGGGCGCCCCGCCCCGGCCCTTGCCCTTGCCGCGCCGCACCAGCGCCACCGGGTCCACCTCCAGCAGGAGTGCGGCCGTGCAGCGCTCGGCGGACGCCTCGGGATAGAAGACGTGCGCGGTGCCGTGCGAGGTGGAGAACGTCTGTGCCCGGTCGGGATGCTTGTGCAGCAGGAAGCCGAGGTCCGTGGCGGGACGTTCAGGGGTGCCGGTCGTACTGATCGTCAGGAACACCTGTCCGAGTATGGTCCTCATCCCGCACCCCCCACCAGGCATTTTCACCACCCCAGCAGCCCCACCGGCTCCTGGTTCAGCACTTCAGCAGCCCCATCGGCGCCTGTTCAGCGCCCCAACACCGCCGCCAGCTCCTTGATCCGGTCCGGGCCCACCCGGCAGCAGCCGCCGACGAGCCGCGCCCCGGCCTCCGTCCAGCCCCGCACCCGCCCCGCCTCGAAGGTGCTCCGCCCGGTCCACCCCCTTGCTCCGGCGTCCCACCCCTCCCCGCTGTTCGGGTAGACCACGGCCGGCCTGCCCGTGACCGCCACCGCCACCCGCACCGCCTCCTCCGCCTCGGCCGGTTCGCAGCAGTTGACCCCGACGGCCACCACCCGCTCCCGCCCCGCGGCCACCGCGAACGCCTCCTCCAACGACTGCCCGGCCCGGGTCCGGCCCCCCGCCACGCTGTACGAGAGCCAGATGGGCAGCCCGGTCTCCTCGGCCACCCGCACCACCGCCTCGGCCTCGTCCACGTCCGGCACGGTCTCCAGCGCCAGGACGTCGGGCCCCGCCTCGGCGAGGGCCGCCACCCGGGGGCGGTGGAAGCGCTCCAGCTCCCGGACGGTGAGCCCGTACCGCCCCCGGTACTCGCTGCCGTCGGCGAGCATCGCCCCGTACGGGCCGACCGAGGCGGCGACCCAGGCCTCCCGCCCGGGGTCGGCCCGGCGGGCCGCGTCGGCGGCGCGCCGGGCCAGCTCCACGCTGCTGGCGAGCAGCGCACCGGTCCGCTCGGGGCCGATCCCGTGGCGGCCGAACCCTTCGAAGGTGGCCTGGTAACTCGCCGTGATGAGCACCTGGGCTCCGGCGCGCAGATACGCCAGGTGTGCGGCCTCGATCTGCTCCGGCGCGTCGGCCAGCAGCCGGGCCGACCAGAGCGCGTCGGAGAGGTCGCACCCCTGCGCCTCCAGCTGGTTGGAGAGCCCGCCGTCCAGCAGGACGGGCCCCTCCGCCAGCGCTTCGGCGAGCGTACGGCCGGAGCTCACGGCCACCTCCTCCTCATCCGTCAGTCGTTCGTCCGGACTCGCTCATCATTCGTCCGGACACGTCCATCGCTCGTCCGGACACGTCCTTCGCCCGGACTGGTCCGTCGTTCGTTCGTGGCGGGTCAGGTCAGCTGGGTCTGGATCTGCGAGGAGATCAGCTCCAGGTGGTCCAGGTCGTCCAGGTCCAGGATCTGGAGGTAGATCCGGGACGAGCCGATCGCCGCGTACTGGCCGATCTTGTCGACCACCTCGGCGGGCGATCCGGCCAGCCCGTTGGCCTTGAGCTCCTCCACGTCCCGGCCGATGGCCGCCGCCCGCCGGGCCACCTCCGCGTCGTCCTTGCCGGTGCAGACGATCAGGGCGTTGGAGTACACCAGGTCGTCCGGCTCGCGCCCGAACGCCTTCGCCGCCGCCTTGACCCGGCCGAACTGCTTCTCGCTGTCCTCCAGCGAGGCGAAGGGGATGTTGAACTCGTCCGCGTACTGCGCGGCCAGGCGCGGGGTGCGGGTCGCGCCGTGGCCGCCGATCAGGACGGGCACCTTGGCCTGGGCCGGCTTCGGCAGCGCGGGCGAGTCGGTGAGCTGGTAATACGTGCCGTCGTAGCTGAAGGTCTTGCCGACCTCCGTCGCCCACAGGCCGGTGACGATCGCCAGCTGCTCCTCCAGCCGGCCGAACTTCTCCTTCGGGAACGGGATGCCGTAGGCCTTGTGCTCCTCCTCGAACCAGCCCGCGCCCAGGCCCAGTTCGACCCGGCCGCCGGACATCTGGTCGACCTGGGCCACCTGGATGGCGAGCACGCCGGGCAGCCGGAACGTGCCCGCCGTCATCAGCGTGCCGAGCCGGATCCGCTTGGTCTCGCGCGCGAGACCGGCCAGCGTGATCCAGGCGTCGGTCGGTCCCGGCAGACCGTCGCCGGAGCCCATGCGGAGGTAGTGGTCCGAGCGGTAGAAGGCGTCGAAGCCCAGGTCCTCGGTGGCCTTGGCGACGGTGAGCAGGGTGTCGTAGTCGGCCCCTTGCTGGGGCTCGGTGAAGATGCGAAGATCCATGCACCCCATCCTGCCCCTTTCCCCGGCGGCTCGTCCTCAGGGCCCCGCCGCTGACGGGGCGGGGCCGCGTATCCCGCCGTAGGAGCCGTCGCGCTCCTTCTCCCGCTCGGCCAGCCGCCTCAGCAGCCCGTGCACCCGGTCCAGCGACTCGTCGGCGGCGTCCATGGCTTCGATGCACTGCCAGTAGAGACCGTCCTCCCCCGTGTCGCAGGCCACCGAGACGAGCGCGATCCCGGCCTCGCCCAGGAGCAGCGCCAGCCCCGTCAGAGCCGCCCGCACATCGGCGATCCCGGAGAGCTGCGCCGCCCGCGCGCCCCGGGAGAGGACCGCCGGATGGTCCGGCACCGAGCAGCCGCCGCCGGTCTCCCCCAGGGCCCGCGCCTCGCCCCGTAACTCCATGGGGCCGAGCAGCGCCAGCCTGCTGCCGACCGTCCGGGCGAGGGCCTGTGCCTGCCAGGCCTCCGCCATCACGTCCAGCGCGCCCCGGCTCTCCGCCAGCGCCCGCCGCCCCGTCTCGATGAGTCGCTCCGCTTCCATGCCTCTCCCCCGTCCGTACGAAAACCCGCTCACCTCATTCATTACCCACAGTGACGCAGTTGGCACCGTAAGGCCAGAGGAAATCGGAAATCTGTGGACACCAAGTCGATTGTGGATAAGTTGATCACTCCGAAGAGTGACGATCCTGGGGTTCCGGAGGGTTCGGCACGGGGAAGCGCTTCTCGTTCCGGTCGATCTTGGCCGCCAGCGCACGCAGCGGGTCGATGCCCAGCACCTCGCAGAACTGGAGGAGATAGGCGAGCACATCGGCGACCTCGTCGGCCACCCGGTGGGCCGCTTCAGGGTCGTCCATGATCCGGGCGGACTGTTCGGGCGTCAGCCACTGGAAGATCTCGACCAGTTCGGATGCCTCGACGCTGAGGGCGGAGGCCAGGTTCTTCGGGGTGTGGTACTGCCCCCAGTGCCGTGCCGCCGCGAACGCGGCCAGCCGTCGCCGGAGTTCTGCCACATCGGGTTCTGTCACGGCCCCAGGTCTACCACCCCCCTCTGACACCGCTTTCGGACACCGCCGGCTCGGACACCGCCGCCCCGGGCGCCCCCGAGGGGCGCCCGGCGGCGAGGCCGACGAGGAGTGCGGGAGGGACGAGGAGTGCGGGTGGAGGCCGAGGGCCCTACGACTGGGCGAGCCCGGCCGGTGTGACCCCTTCGACCTCCATGCCCTCCGGGGCGAGCAGGAAGACGTTCCGGTCGACGCGGTGCATACCGCTGCCGAGCCCGAAGACCACACCGCTGCTGAAGTCGAGGATCCGCTTGGCCACGTCCGTCTCCGCCGCCGTCAGGTCGAGCAGCACCGGGACCTGGGCGACCAGGTACTCCGCGACCTCGCGGGCGTCCGCGAAGACCTGCACCCGCAGCACGACCAGGCGCCGCTGTTCGGCCGCCCGCTCGTCCGGGACCGTGCGGTGGTCGATCCGGGACGGCCACTCGTCGCGGCCGCGCAGGGGTACGACCTGGGCGAGCCCCTCCCACTGTTCGTCGGTGGCGTCATATCTGTCGTACCTGTCGTACCTGCTCACAGGGCCACCCCGTCGTCAAGCCGGACGCACGCGCGCCGGCTGCGCTCACTGTTCATCGGGCAATCCTCTCGTCCCTCACCCGTTCGGCGTACCAACGACACGGCGAAGGGCCGGATCGAGTCGGTCTCACACCGTGATGACCTGGACCCCGGCATCCCCGAAGCGGTCCCTGGCCTCCGCCGTGACGTTGGAGTCGGTCACGAGCACGTCGACCAGCCCGAGGTCGCAGACCCGGGCGAAGGCCCGCTTGCCGATCTTGGAGGAGTCGGCCGCGACCACCACCCGCTGCGCCCGCTCGGCCAGCAGCCGGTTGACGCTGGCCTCGCCCTCGTGGTGGACGTAGGCGCCGCCGCGGTCGATGTCGATGGCGTTCACCCCGAGGACGGCGACGTCGAGCGTGATCTCGTTCATCACGCCGACGGCGAGCGGGCCGGTCAGCTCGTACGACTGCGGTCTGGCCACGCCGCCCGTGACGACCATCTTGATCTGCGGCCGCATCGCCAGCTCGCTCGCGATGTTGAGCGCGTTGGTCACGACGGTGAGGGTCGGCTGCCCGCCCGCGACCGTGGTCTCGCCGACGATGTCGGGGCGGACCGCCAGCGCGCGGGCCACCTCGGTAACCGTCGTACCGCCGGTCAGGCCGACCACCTCGCCGACGGCGACCAGTCCGCAGACCGCGCGGCCGATGGCCTGCTTCTCGGGGGCGTGGCGGCCGGCCTTGTAGCGCAGCGCCAGTTCGTAGGAGACACCGTGCGCGACCGCCCCGCCCCGGGTGCGGGTGAGGAGGTGCTGTTCGGCGAGCTGGTCCAGGTCCCGGCGGATGGTCGCGGCCGATACGGCGAGCGCCGCCGCCGCCTCCTCGACCTCCACCCTGCCGTGCTTGCCGACCAGCTCCAGCAGCGCGTCCCACCGGGCGTCCCTGGCCACGTGCGTCTCCTTCACCGCCCGGCGCCGGGCTCCGCGCTTCCCGGGAACGCGGTCGCCGGTGGCCGGACCGCCGCAAGCGTCGCACAGGAGCCCGGGGGCCGGCTCCGCACCCCGTGGATCGCGCTGGTTCCCGCTCGATGACCGCATGTGGGGCTCGCCGGGGCCTGAGAGAGGATCAGGCCTGGGGAAGGATGGGCGGCAGGATGCGGCTGTCCCGCTCCCGCGCACCGGATCCCGCGCATCACACCGTCACGCCGGAGAGCCCCCATGCACCTCGCACTGTCAGCTGCCGCCGCGGAGCCGAAGGGTGGCGTCGCGGGCTGGGCCACCGGGCTGGTCGAGACGTTCGGCGGGCCGGGCGCGGGGCTCGCCATCGCCCTGGAGAACCTGTTCCCGCCGCTGCCGAGCGAGATCATCCTGCCGCTGACCGGGTTCGCCGCCTCGCAGGGCGTGCTGAGCCTGGCCTCCGCCCTGTTCTGGACGACGCTCGGCTCGGTCGTCGGGGCGGTGGCCCTGTACGGGCTCGGGGCCGTCTTCGGCCGCGAGCGGATGCACGCCCTCTGGGCCAGGCTGCCGCTGGTCAAGCCCTCGGACCTGATGCGTACGGAGGCGTGGTTCGCGCTCCACGGCACCAAGGCGGTCCTGCTGGGCCGCATGGTGCCGGTCATCCGGAGTCTGATCTCGGTGCCCGCGGGTGTGGAGCGCATGCCGCTGCCGGTGTTCGTCGGGCTGACGGCGGCGGGCAGCCTGGTGTGGAACACCGTGCTGGTGCTGGCGGGTTACTGGCTCGGCGACAGCTGGGACGTCGTCGGGACGTACGTCGGGATCATGTCCAGGGTCGTGCTCGGGCTGGCCGTGCTGGCGCTGGCCTGTTACGTGGTGATGCGCGTCCGGGGCCGCGGCGGATCCCGGCGCCGTGAGTAGCGGCGGGTGACGAGCGCCCGTACGGAATCACCCTCCGGCGCGGCGCACCCCAGGACACCGCAGGACACACGCAGGACGTCTCAGGACACCGTAGGACGTCTCTAGGACGCTCCAGGACACCGCAGAAACGCCTCAGGACACCGCCCGGGTCGCCGGGCGCCGCCGGGCACACTCCCGGCACCGCCTGCCCCGGGCACCCTCCGGCGCCCCGGCCGCCATGGCGCCGGGGATGTGCCGCCCGGAGGTGTCCGGGGCCCGGCCGCCCGCTCAGGACTCCTCGAAGTAGGCGTCCAGGACGGCGTCCAGCTCGGCCGGCCACTCTTTCAGCTGGGCCCGGCCGGCCGCCTCGACCTCGGCATTGAACCAGCGCCGGGTCGACAGGTGCACGGTCACGGTGAACCTGCGGCCGAAGCGGGCCGGGTGCATCTCGACCGCGCCGATCTCGGCCCAGTCGAACTCGGCCTCCTGGTCGTCCAGGGTGAACCGGATGCCTTCCCGGGCCACCCGGATCGAGCCGCGCCGGTCGCTGACCTCGAAGACCGGGCCGCCCTCGCCTCCTTCCGCTTCCGCTTCCGCTTCCGCGTCTGTGTCGGCGTCCGCGTCTGCTTCCGCGTCGCCCTCGGTGGCCTCAGCGGCCGAATCTTCGGGTGCTTCGTCGTTCTCCGGTTCCGGCTCCTTCGCCGTCTCCGGACCGGTCTCCGATTCCGGTTCGGTCTTCCGGGGTGTGGCGGAGGGCGCCAGGCCGGGGAGGGGGATGAACGCCGGGTCGGTGCCTGCGGCGAACTCGGGCTTCTTGTTCAGATCTATGCTCTGCTCCACGGCGGGCAGTATGGTCGACGAACCTGTACGTGACCAGTCGTCATCGCCCCTCGCGCCTTCGTGGCGCGGACCGGGCCGGGCCGTCACAGCACCCCCCTGCGCCACTCACGGATCAGCAGATAGCCGAGATAGGCACCGCCGATCGCCATGGTGTAGATCCCGACCGGCAGGTCCTCGAAGAGCGGCAGCTGCTGGGCGCAGAGGTCGGCGGCCACCAGCAGCAGCCCTCCGGTGAGGCCGGAGAGCAGCAGGTGGGGGCCGGATCCGCGGGTGATGCGCCGGGCGATCTGCGGGGCTGTCAGGGCGATGAAGGCGATGGGTCCTGAGACGCTGACGGCGGCGGCCGAGAGGGCGATGGCGAGGACCACGGCGAGGGTCTTGGCCTTCTTCGGCTCGGAGCCGAGCGCTTCGGCGATGTCGTCACCCATCTCGCCGATGTCGAGGCGTCGGGAGATCAGCGCGGTCAGCGGGGCGGCGGCGAGCAGGACCAGCCAGATGGTGGTGGCGTCGGTCCAGGAGCGGGCGGTGAGGCTGCCGTTGACGTAGGCGGTGAGAACAGAGGCCTTGTCGCGTTCCAGGGCGTAGACGACGTACTGGGTGACGGCGGCGCCCATGGCGGCGACCCCGATACCGGCGATGACGAGCCGGGCGGGGTTGCGGAATCCGGTGCCGGTGGAGACGTACACGAGGGCCATCGCGACGACCGCGCCGATGAGCGCGCCGAGGGCGACCGGCAGCGTGTCGGGGAACATCAGCGCGCAGATGGCGGCGCCCGCGCCGGCTCCGGCGGAGAGCCCGATGACGTCGGGGCTGCCGAGCGGGTTGCGGGTGACGGACTGGAACAGCGCGCCGGAGAGGCCGAGCGCGGCGCCGACCCCGATGGCCACGGTGAGACGGGGGCCGCGCAGCCGGTTGAAGACGAAGCGGTCCTTGCCCTCGGCGTCCCCGACGAGCGCCGCGGGCAGGTCGGCGAGGTCGAGGCCGAGGCGCCCCCAGGTCAGCGTCGCCACGGCGGCCACGAGCAGGAGCACGAAGAGTCCGGTGCCCGCGAACACGGAGGCCCGGCGCATCGGCACCGCCACGGTGCGGCCGACGACCAGGTAGCCGCGGGGGGCCTTGACGGACTCTCGGAGGGGTTCGGTGACGGTCATGTCGTCCCCCGCATCCTGCGTACGGCGATGAGCAGCGCGGGTGCGCCGATGAAGGCGGTGACGACCCCGACCATGAGTTCGGTGGGGCGCATGACGACCCGGCCCACCACGTCGGCCAGGAGCAGCAGAGTGGGGCCCAGCAGCGCGGAGAAGAGGAGCTGGACCCGGAAGTCGACGCCGACCAGGGCCCGTACGACGTGGGGCACGGCGAGGCCGACGAAGGCGATCGGGCCGACGGCGGCGGTCGCGGCGGCGCTGAGCAGGGTGGCGGCGAGCAGCCCGCCGCCCCGGGTGCGCGCGGGGTGCGAGCCGAGGGCGAGGGCGGTCGCGTCGCCGAGGGCCAGGGCGTTGAGGCCGGGGCCGAGGGCCAGGGCGAGGAGGAAACCGACGGCCGCGAAGGGCAGGACGGACCAGAAGACGTCGAAGTCCCGGCCGCCGAGGGCGCCGACGACCCAGTAGCGGTAGCTGTCGAACACCTGCGGCTTGCTGAGGGTCACCGCCTGGATGAACGCCATCAGCACGGCGGTGAGCACGGCCCCGGCGAGCACCAGGCGCACCACGCTCGTCCCCGTACCGGCGGAGCCGATGACATGGACGAGCACTCCGGCGACCAGCGCTCCGGGCAGCGCCCACCACATGGTGTCGGTGGCCCCGGAGGCGCCGAACCAGGCGGTCGCGGCGACGATGCTCGCGGAGGCTCCGGCGTTGATGCCGAGCAGTCCGGGTTCGGCCAGCGGGTTGCGCGAGACGCCCTGCATGAGGGTGCCCGCGACCGCGAGGCAGAGTCCGGCGAGGACGCCGAGGGCGGTGCGGGGGTAGCGGCTCTCGATGATGGCGGTGACGTTGGCGTCGGCGGTTCCGCCGAGGACGCCGAAGACATCGCCGAGCGAGGTGGGGCGGCTGCCGAACATGACACTCGCGCAGAGCGCGACCGCCAGGGCGGCGACCGCTGCGAGCAGGAGGAACGCCGACCGAGCGGCACCGGTACGGGAGGTGCCGGCGCCGCTCGGCGGTGCGACCGTGGTGGTTGCCATGGGAGTGAAGTGTGCCTGGTGGCTCTGGTTCTTCGGATACCCGGCCGGGGTTACTTGCCGGCCTTCTTGACGGCCTCGTCGATGATCGGCAGGTAGCGCTCGATCGTCCACGGCACGGTCAGCGGGTTGATGATCGAGGAGGCGGTGACGAAGGAGTTGTCGTCGCTCGCGACGACGGCGCCCTTCTTGATCGCGGGGATCGCGCCGTACAGCTTCTGGCCCTCGATCTCCTTGCGGTTCTTCTCGTCCGTGTAGAACGTGAAGATCAGGTCGCTGTCCTTCAGCTTCTCGGCGTTCTCCAGGCCGATGAGGGCCGAGTCGGTGCCGGGGGTCTCCTTGAAGCCGTTGACGACCGGGTCGACCTTCAGGCCGAGCGAGGAGACCATCTTGACGCGCTGCTCCTCGGGCTTGAAGACGCCGAGGGTGCCGGGGCCGGAGTTGTAGATGTAGGAGAAGGTGACGTCCTTGTAGTTCGGCCGGGTGGCCGCGGCGTCGGCGAGCTGCTTCTCGATCTCCGCCTTGAGGTCGTCGGTGTCCTCGGTCCGGCCGAGCGCCTTGCCGATGATGTCGATCTGCTGGTCCCAGTCGGTGCTCCACGCCTGGTCCGGGTAGGCGACCGTGGGGGCGATGTCCTTGAGGACGTCGTACTGCTTCTGCGTGATGCCCGACCAGGGGGCGAGGATGACGTCCGGCTCCAGCTCGGTGATGGCCTCGAAGTCGATCTCCTCGCCGCCCGCGAACTGCTTGGGGAGCTTGTCGCCGGACTTCTTCACGGCCTCGTTGATCCACGGGAGGTAGCCGGACTTGTCGCTGCCCCACGCGTAGCTCTCGATGCCGACCGGGGTCTGGCCGAGGGCTATCGCGGTCTCGGCGGAGCCCTGGCCGAGGGTGACGATGCGCTCGGGCTTCTCGTCGATCTTCGCGGTACCGAGCGAACTCTTGATCGAGACGGGGAAGGCGCCACCGCTCTTCCCGGCGTCCTTCGCCGTGTCCTCGCCGCCGTCACCGTCCGAGGAGCAGCCGGTCAGGACGACGGCGAGGGCGACGGCGGTGGCCGACGCGGCGAGGGCGTGGCGACGCACACGGGTGAAGCCGAGCATGGGTGTTCCTCATGGTTGGGACGAGCGAGTGATAGTTAGGCAAGCCTAAGCTACACGCACGGGGTCCCCCACGAGCCTCCGCCCCACCCCCCTAGGAGGGCGCACCCCGCCGCAGCCACAAGGGCGCCATCTACACAATCGACAGCACTTCAATCTCCCTGAAGATGATTGACCAACAGATCAATCCTCCGTACCGTCGGAGCCGGACACACCCCCGGGCCCGCCGATCGCTGTACGGACGGAGATCCATGCCCCCGCTCGACCTGACCGCCGACGAAGTGCTGACCACCACCCGGGCGGTCCGCAGACGCCTCGACCTGGACCGGCCGGTGGAACGCGCCCTGATCGAGGAGTGCCTGCGGCTCGCCGCCCAGGCCCCCACCGGCCGCAACCGCCAGCGCTGGGACTTCGTCCTGGTGACGGACCCCGCCAAGCGCGCGGCCCTGGCGGACCTGTACCGGCTGGGGCTCGCACGCCCGCGTCAGCAGGTCGTACGGGAGGGGGTGGACCGGGGCGATCCGGTGCGCGGGCAGCGGATCGCGGCGAGCGCCCAGTACCTGTTCGACCACCTGCACGAGGTCCCGGTGCTGCTGGTGCCGTGCGTCCGGGTCCAGGGGCGGCACGAGAACGCCTCGCACGTGGGCCAGGCCAACACCTGGGGCTCGATCCTCCCGGCCGTCTGGCAGTTCATGCTGGCCGCCCGCTCCCGGGGGCTCGGGACCGCGTGGACGACCCCGCACCTGCACTACGAGCGTGAGGCCGCCGAGCTGCTCTCCATCCCGTACGAGACCGTGCTCCAGACCGCGTTGGTCCCGGTCGCGCACACGGTCGGTACGGACTTCCGCCCCGGGCCCCGGAGGGACGTGGCCGAGATCGCCCACTGGGACACCTGGTAGGCGGGCGCGGCGGAGCGGCCGAGGGCGGCGTCACCGGACCGACCGCTGACGGGCCGCCCCTCCCCCCTCCGGCAGGGCCCTCTCCAGCTCCGCGCCGATCCGGTCCGCGAGGACGTGCTCGCCCTCGGCCGTGGGATGGAGGCCGTCGGCGTACACCCGCCCCGCCTCCGCCACGGGTACGACGGTGAGCCCGTCCACCAGGTGCAGCGCCCGGTCGCCCAGGCGCTGGAGGACGCGTACGGCCTCGGCGGTCGCGGCCCGGGTCTCCACCAGCGTCATCCCGGCGGCGTTGACGGCCTCTTCGCGCCCGGGAGCGGCGAGCGAGGTGAGGACCACGACCGGAGTGTCCGGGTGGCCGTCGCGGACGGCCTCCACGAAGCCGCAGACGGCCGGTCCCCAGGTCCGTGCGGTGAACCCGCCCCGGAGGTAGGCGTTGATGCCCAGCTCCAGGGTGATCAGGTCCGCCGGCGCGTCCCGGATCGTCCGCGCGAGAACGGGGTCGAGGTAGGCCTCCCCCGCGAGCCCCAGGTTCCGCAGCCGCCACCCGCGCTCCGCCGCCACGAGGGCGGGCCAGGTCTCCGAGGGACCTGCGGCGAACATGCAGTGGACGATCGAGCTTCCGTACACCACCCAGCGGGTGCCCGGCCGGTCCACCGCGAGCGGCGGCGAACGGTGGCCGCTCAGGGAGACCGCCACGATCCGGGTGACGCCCAGATGCGGCAGCCAGACCTCCACCTCCGCCGGGCGTGAGCCACCGGCGGGCAGGGCGAAGGCGATCCGGTGGCGGCCCGGCCCGCCCGTCCAGCGGTGGACGAGGACGCCATCGACCCGGAGGTCCAGCGGCGAACCGCCCGGCCCGGTCACCACCTCCAGTTCGATGGCGGCCGCGTCCGTCCGGACCGCGAAACGGACCCCGGCGGTGGTACGGGCCAGTCGCGCGAGGGTGGGCGACAGGGCGGTGCCGAGCCGGTCCAGGGGCATCCGCAGCGGCAGCAGACCACTGCCGCCGTCACCACCGTCGTCCCGGCTCCAGCCGGTGACGCCGTCGAAGGACAGCCTGGGATCGTCCGGCGTGAGCCGCTCCGTGGAAGACCGATCCGACCGGGCGGGGCGGGCATCGGCAGCGACAGAAGCAGGGGCAGAGGCAGAGGCGTCGGTCGACATGAGCGGTCACCTTCCAGGGCCGGGCGGTGCGCCAGGAGACCCCGTCGGCGCGGGACCACAAGGCCGACGGGACGACACAAACGTATCAGCAGAAATAGTCTCCACCCAAACAATCTCGCTCATGCATGCACCACTCCGGAACCGCTCCGCCCCCACCGATGAGGCTAGGCTGATGGCGAAGACGGTGGGCGGAAAACGGCGGGTGGAGAACGGCGAGCGGAAACGTTCTGGAACCGGACCATCCCGCAACGCTGAACGGGGCCCGCCGCCCTGGATCCACGAGGAGCAGTCATGGCCGCCGCCCCACAGCCGTCCCGTCTCACCTCGCCCAGCCGGGAGCCGGAAGCCGGCGGACGCGACCGGTACTTCTCCCGACTCGCGCAGGAACGGCCGGACATCGCCCTGTGCCGGGCGACGACGCTGGTGACCCGCACGCTCGACGAGGAGCTGGCCGGGCGCCGGCTCACCACGGCCCAGCACCTCGTGCTGAAGATGCTGAGCGACGTGGGCCCCTGTTCGCAGCAGGAGCTCAGCGAGCAGCTGCGCATCGACCGCAGCGTGATGGTGGGATGCATCGACGGGCTGGAGGACTCCGGCCTCGTACGGCGTGAGCGCCACCCCCGGGACCGCCGGGCCTACGCGGTGACGCTGACACCGGAGGCCGGGCCGGTCCTGGAGGAGGCCGAGAAGGGGGTGCCGCACCTGCTGGACCGGGCCTTCGGCTCCCTCACGGCGGCCGAGCGCAGAACCCTGACCCGGCTGATGGGCAAGATCCTCGACGTGGGCTGAGCCGGGTGCGGGCACTCCGGCCGCCGGTTTGTCACCGGCAGGTGTGGACGCCCCGCGCACCCGGGGTGCGGTCGGGCGTCGGCCTCGCCGCTCTCGTACCGGGCGACCGCGCCGCGCGTCTCCAGACTGGCGTGCTGGACGCGCTGGGCGGGGAAGATCTCCTCGTACACGACGTCGGCCTCGGCGAACCCCTCCTCCACCGAGCCGATCTCGCCTCGCACCTCATCGACGACGTTGTCCCCAGGGCGGGCGATGCGTGACTCGGACCCATTGTCCAGCACGGTGACGAGGCCGGGCGTCCTCACTCAACGACCGGTGTAGAGGAACTGAACATAGCGTGCGTGGGACAGCCCGCGTTGACGCATCCTGGCGGCCTGAACTGAGGCACTCAGCCCGCTGTGGAGCGCGCTGTTCTGCTGCAGTGCGACAGTCCGCCGACTGAACTCCTGCCGCTGCCGAGCAGCTTGTTCGCCTGCGAGCGTGTGCTCCCCGGTGAGCCGCGATCGGTCATCCTCCAGTTGATTGCGCACCTGCGTACGCAAGGCTTCGGTAGCAGAGTCAACCGCATTGCGCTGATCGGCGAGCTGGGCCCGGCGTCGGGCGATTCCCTGCTCGATCTGCTGCCGCTCTGCCGCACCGAGTGCCTTCGGTTGCCGAGCTACGGCGGAGGCGACCACCTCACTACGCCAGACATCAAGGGCAATGGCCTTAGCCTCGCCGATACCTGTGACGTTCACGAAACTGCCGTTACTCAGAACGATGACGGCGCCGGTGCTGTTGAACGAACTGTTCTGCACCGTCCGGTACCCGGTGAAGTCGGCCGCCGACCGAATCCCTGCGGCTGCAAGCCGTGCGGCAAGCGTCGGCCCGATCCCATGCGGCGGGGACTTGGCGATCAGTCTGTGGCCCAGCCGGTCCCGGACATATGCGTTCTGTTTGTCGGTGAGAGCCTTCGTCAGAGTCTTTCGCAGATCTTCGGCGAGTCCGGCGATCTTCTTGTCAATATCGCGCTGTTTGCGGATCTTGCGCTGTTCGGCCTCCTTGAGCTCGGCGTGGTATCGGGCCGTGAGCTTGTCCTGCTCCTTGGGATAGGCGGCGCTCCGTTTCGACTCCGCGGCCTCGAACTTCGCCTTCTCCTTGCGCAGCTTCTCCGCTGCCTTGACCGGATCGTCGAGCTGGGCCAGTTGTTGCGTCAGCCCGGACAGGGCGGCTCGCGACTGGGCGCATTCGACGCGGCAGCTCCGCGCAAGCGCGGTGAGGACGACGGCCATGGCGACGGGTGCGCCGGCCACGGCGGTCGGCATCGGGAGTCCGGCCATGAGCAGCACGCCGGTCATGGCCAGCAGGAGCGGCCACGACAGCGCCGTGACGACATCCAGAGCCGTCCTGGTGCGGAAGCCTCCCGGTGCCGTGATGGCGGGCGCGGCCGGAGGAAGTCCCGCCTGTGGCGGGACATGGCTCGTCATCCAGCCGGGCAGTCCGCCTGTACCTCCCGAGGCCGCAGAGGCGGCGGGAGATGCGGACGTCGCGGTGGCCGTCGGGGCCGTACGCGGCTTCGGGATGGCGTCGGAGAGCGGGGGAAGCAGTTCCAGCGGCTGGAAGGCCAGTGACCTCACTCGGTCGGCAAGAGCACTGACCGTCCGGTCGGGGTGAGCCAGCAGCGTCTGCAGTCCTGTAGAACCGCCAGGGCTGCTGAAGTCCTCCTCGGTGAGCAGCAGAAACTCGCCACTCGGCTGGTGCAGCCTGTTCCACAGGGCGGGGTCGGTGGCGATGGCTTTGAGCGACATGAAGATCACCCAGGCCGAGAACCGGTCCAGCTCCACCCCGAAATCGTCGTTCCCGCGCAGGGGCGACTGGTAGTTGCGGTGGCCTCGTTCGGTGCCGCCCAGGCCGTCCAGTGCCGGCACGTACATGCCGTCGTAGTCGACCAGGCGCAGCGTGTCGTCGCCGGCGACCAGCAGGTTGCCGTGCTGCAGGTCCCCGTGGGCGATCTCATGCTGGGACAGGTCGCGGGTCAGCGCCGCGAACCGGTCGGCCAGGCGGTCCACCGCGAATCGGTCGGCGTGGTTGTCGTCGAGCCAGGAGGACAGAGTGACGGCCTCGATCCACTCCATCTTCAGGACGGGGTAGCGTTCCTGGCCCACGCTGATCGCGTCGGGAAGGTACTCGAAACCGAGGTTCCACGGCTGGGAGAGTTCAGCCTGTTCCAGCTGCGCAAGCCTCGCGCTGATGGCCTGGTAGCGCCGTTCCTGATCGGGGACGTAGCGAGTGAAGCATTTGACCGCGTACCGCTGGCCCGAACTCGCCGAGGTCAGCGAGAAGACACTCGCGAAAGCCCCAGAGATGGCGCGAGGCAGCCCGAGCTTGGTCAGTTCTGGCCGTGCGCCCTTGAGTTCAGGGTGCCGGAAGCACAGCTGTGTGTGCTGCAGCGCTTCCGCGTAGGCGGCACCGCTGGGAAACTGCGGCTGCGGCGCGGTGGGCGATCCCACGGTCATCTCCCTTCGAAATCGACCCGTACGACCGCTACATCGTCATTGCGCAGTTGTTGACGTTTACGAAGGCCGTTCAACCAGTCCACGAAGTCGTCCAGATCGTCGGGGCCGGAGAACTCCAGCAGCTCGCGTACGGCGGCCAGTGGGTCCGGCGCCGACAGGTACCACGCGGCCAGCGCGTCGGTGGCCAGGAACAACCGGTCGCCCGGCAGGCACTCGCCTTCGGTGAACCGCGTGCGGTGAGCCAGCAGCGCCACGTCATGGTTGCGGCTTCCGAACAGGTCAGGGACTGTGCCGAAGTCCTCCGCCGCCGCCACCGGGAACGCCTTGAGCAGCCGGTCGTCGCGCAGGTGGAAGAGGCAGCTGTCCCCGAGGGCTGCGGCCCGCCACCGCCAGCCCTGGGCGGGCGCGGCGGCATCGGTCCGAGGTCCGCGGTCCGGGTCCACGCGCACGGCGAGCAGCGTCGCGAAGGCACCTTCGGCGAGCTTGGTGTGCTCGTACCACTTCAGCGGACGTCCGTCGGCGACGCGCTCCTGTGTGTACTGCGCGAGCCAGGGTTCCCACTGACCGACGGCCGATGCTGCGAACTGCTCGAACGCGGCACCGCCGGCCAGCAGATCGGGCTGCCTCAGCGCTTGCTCTGCCGCCGAACGAGCCAGCAGCCGTGCCCAGTCCTTCGCCAGTGCGCTCTCGGTGGCCCCGTCGCAGACTCCCACGGTAAGTGGTTCACGCAGCATGTCATCGTGCGAGTGGTCGGGCAGCACGACGACGGCGTCCTCGCATTCCGCCGGCGTGCTGCCGTACTTGGGGGCTACGAGGTGCGTGACATACACACAGGAAGGCGGATGCGTCACCGCAGTTCGGTGGCGCGCGTGCCGATGTCGAGGAACTGCACGACCGTGGTGATGTCCGCGTTGTAGACGAATCCCCGGGTGGTCTCGCTGACCCGCTGCCCCTGCGAGGCGGCGTACGAACGCATGTGGCTCGGCAAGGGGCTCGACATGGAGAAGAGCGTGCGGGCGTAGCTGTCAGGGAGACCGTCGGCGGTATCCGGGAAGGCGGTAGGGGTTCCGCCCGCCGCGGAAACGTGCAGGTTGAAAAGCAGGGCGGCCCCGTCTGCCGTCGCGTGCGAGGTGATGGCCTCGGCAGCCGCTGTGGGGTCGCCGTCCGTCGACTCCCCGTCCGTCAGGTTGATGACGATCGGAGGGAAGCTCGCCGGGTAGCGCTCGGTCCAGCCTGAAACGAGGCTCTCGGCGTACTGGAGAGCACGGTTCATCGGCGTCCCGCCGTGGGCGATCGGGTCCATCCACAGCGGGAAGCTGACCGAGGTCTCGACCAGACCACCGGCACCGTCCGGCACCTTCTTGCTCCGCTCGTCGACGCGGGCCGGATTGTCCGCCACCTCGCTGAGGGGAACGATGTCACGGCCCCCGAGGGCGCCGGCGAACGCGGAACCGACGGTGGCCCCGTAGCCGACGACCGCGACGTGGAAGTAGTCGCGCACACCCTCTTCCTTCGCACACTTGACCGAGAGCTCGGTGAGCAGCCGGTTGATGGCGTCGGCGACGACATCGGCCTTCTGCTGAGGAACCTCACCGCCGATGGGGTCACTCATCGAGGTGGACTGGTCGACGAGGAAGATGATGCTCGTCGGATTGGTGCGGCTGATCTCGGCCGTGTACGGCACGCTGCGCTCCTGGCGGACTGCGAAAGTGGATCGGTCGTCGGAGGAGCTCACGCGACACACGTACGTTCGGGCCCCGGCACTCGCCGGGACGCCGAGACCCCCCGGTCGGATGGTAGAGCGAGGAGCCAGGTCCGGGGGTGGATTCGATCAAAGTGCTTCTTCCCGAATTGCCCGTGCACGACTCGGCCGGACGCGGCCGTTCGAGCATGCCGCCCCAGCGGTGCCTACCAGGTGGCGGTGGGCGCTGTGCAGCCGCCTCGGTACCCGAGCGGCGACGTTAGGATTTCCCTCCGGGTGCCTCTGCCATCAGCTCGCTCGACACGACGGGCCGACCGGGTGTAACCACGGGATACGGAAATCAACGGGCGGGGACAGCGCATGCGAGAAGGCCGGTGGACCACGGTCACCGAGTCGGAGTTCGACCATGAGCGGCGTGGGCTGAAGGCCATCCGCGAGCAGTTGCCGGACGCCGATCCGTGGCGGGCGTGGTCGAATTTCACCTTCACCGCGAACAGCGGCCACGTCCGTGAGGTGGACCTGCTCGTGGTCGCTCCCGGTGGCGTCTGCATGATCGAACTGAAGAACTGGCACGGCTCTCTCACCAGTGAGAACGGCACGTGGGTGCAGACCACGCGGAACGGCCGTCGCATCCCGCACGGCAATCCGCTGCATCTGGTCGATAAGAAGGCGAAGGAGCTGGCGGGCCTGCTGGGCCAGCATGGCAGGCGAGTATGGGTGGGCGAGGCCGTCTGTTTCACCGAGGGCTCACTACGCATCCGCCTTCCGACCAACGACCAGAACGGCGTGTACACCGTCGACGAGCTGGTCACCATGCTCAAGCAACCACCGCGTGACGAACGCCGCCGGATCACCGCACCCGGCTCCCGTGACATCAAGAAGGCTCTGGACCGTGTCGGCATCCGCAAGAGCGATGCCGAGTTCAAGGTCGGTCCCTACGAGCTGAAGCGGAAGTCCTTCGACACCGGGCCGTCCTGGGCGGACTACCTGGCCGAACACAGCGAGCTACCGGAGACCGCCCGTGTCCGCGTGTACCTGAGGGAGCGCGGCTCGGACGCCACCATTCGCCGGTCGGTGGAGAACGCGGCCCGGCGCGAGGCCGCGGTGCTGCAGAGGTTCCAGCATCTCGGCGTCGTGCAGCTCAAGCAGTACAACCCGTCGGGGCACTCGGCGGGGCCTGCCTTGATCTTCGACTACCACCCACAGACTCTGCGGCTGGACGAGTACCTACTCCAGTACGGCGAGAAGCTCGACATCCTCGGCCGGATGGCACTGGTACGGCAGCTCGCCGAGACGATGCGCTCCGCCCACTCCAGCCGGATCTTCCACCGGGCGCTCGCGGCCCGCTCGGTGCACGTCATACCGCGTGACCGGGGGCGGCGTGACCACGCCCTGGGAGAGGAAGCCTCGTGGCTGACCCCCAAGCTGCAGATCTCCGACTGGCAGATCGCGACCCAGCAGGGCGGCACGGCACCCGGTTCGACCCGGCTCGCCCCGACAGCGCTGTCCACGACGCACCTCGCCGAGGGCTCGGACGCCTATCTCGCCCCCGAGCTGCGGGCCCCGAGCGCGGACCCGGTGTATCTGGACGTGTACGGGCTCGGCGTCCTGACCTACCTCCTGGTCACCGGCAGAGCACCTGCCGCCAGCCAGGCCGAGCTGCTGGCCCGGCTGGAGGCGGGTGAAGGGCTGCGTCCGAGTTCGCTGGTGGACGGCCTGTCCGAGGACATCGACGACCTGGTGCAGGCGGCCACCGCGTACAGCCCGGATCGGCGGCTCTCCACGGTCGACGAGTTCCTGGAGATGCTGGAGCTGGTCGAGGACGCGCTCACCGCCCCTTCGGCGTCGCCCAGCTCGGAGGTTTCGGAGAAGGACCCGCTGGAAGCCGTCGCCGGAGATGTCCTGGGCGGGCGCTGGGAAGTCCGCCGACGCCTCGGGACAGGCTCGACGAGCCGCGCCTTCCTGGTACGGGACCTGGAGGCAGCGGCGCGCGGTACTCGGCCGCTGGCCGTCCTGAAGGTGGCTCTGTCCGACGGCCGCGGCGAGGTTCTTGCCCGGGAGGCGGCGGTGATGGGGCGGCTGCGCCCGGACTCCCGCGTCATTCGCCTCGTCGAGCCGGAGCCCCTGCGCATCGCGGAACGGACTCTGCTCGCCCTGGAGTATGTCGGCGACGAGCGGGACGACGACGCGGAGAGCACGGAGACGGGGTCCAAGCGCGCCCGACGCCGCCAGGAGACGGTGGCCCGCCAGCTCCGCGACAGCGGGCGGCTCCAGGTGGACCAGTTGGAGGCGTACGGGGAGTACCTGTTCGGCGCGGTCGACTTTCTGGAGGGCGAGAGCGTCTGGCACCGGGACATCAAGCCCGACAACATCGCGATCCGCGTCCGCCCGAACCGCACCCGCGAACTGGTCCTGATCGACTTCTCGCTGGCCGGCTATCCGGCCCGGGAGTACGAGGCGGGCACGGACGGCTACCTGGACCCGTTCATCGGCACGCTGACCCGCACCGCTTACGACTCCCACGCGGAGCGCTACGCCGTCGCGGTCACCCTGCACGAGATGGCCTCCGGTGAGCTGCCCAAGTGGGGCGACGGCTCCGTCCTGCCCCGTCAGACCGACCACCAGGAGTTCCCGCACCCGACGGTGGCGGCCGACGCCTTCGAGCCTGCGGTACGGGACGGGCTGGTCGCGTTCTTCCAGAAGGCCCTTCACCGGGACGCCGCCCGCCGCTATCCCGAGCTGAAGCCGATGCGGGACGCCTGGCGGAAGATCTTCCTGGACGCCTCGCAGACCGTTCCGTCCAGCTTCTCCCGCCCTGCCACCACTCCGGCACCGGTCTCCGAAGACGGCCGCCCCGCCATCGCGGACGCGGAGCCGCTCAGCGCTGAGCAGCAGCGCGACCGGCTCGCCAAGGACGTCACCCGCGAGACCCACCTCTCGGCGGCCGGGCTCACCGAGGCCGCCCAGTCCTTCCTCTACGGCCTGGACATCACCACCGTCGGCGGCCTGCTCGACTACAGCCGCCGCAAGCTCGTCAACGCGCCGGGCCTCGGTGCCAAAACCCGGGGCGAGGTGCAGCGCCGCCAGCGGGAGTGGGGCGAGCTGCTGCGCGAGGCACCGGTGTCCCCCCTGACGGCCCGAGGCCGGGCAGAGGCAAAGGAGGAGCTGGCACAGCTCACCTCGGGCGAGGCGGCGGTGGTCGACGCCCTCGCCACGAACGGCAAGTCGGCGGGACTGTCGGGGGCGGCACTCCGCTCGGTCAGCCTCGACACGCTCGCCACGATCCTGGTGCCGGAGCTGAACAACAACGGCGCGAACAGCAGCAAGGTGGAGATGGTCCGTCTGCTGCTGCGCCTGCCGAACGAGCGCGGCGTTCTGCCGGCCATCGGGGTCTGGCCCCGGCCGAAG
Source organism: Streptomyces sp. NPDC007346 (assembly GCF_040703535.1). Lineage (NCBI taxonomy): Bacteria > Bacillati > Actinomycetota > Actinomycetes > Kitasatosporales > Streptomycetaceae > Streptomyces > Streptomyces sp. NPDC007346. Next base: position 102,562 of record NZ_JBEYKR010000003.1, on the reverse strand, counting down.
GACGTCGCAGAACTGGTGGGAGTGACCCCGCAGCGCGTCTACCAAATGCTCAAGGAGGAGCGGAAGCGCTGGAAGAAGGACCCGGCCGTGCAGGCGCTGCGCGCCGAGATCATGGATCTCCTGAAGGGGCTGGGCCGGATCGCGTCCGCCTCGGAGATCGCCGACGCCCTCGCGGTGCGTCGCGGTACGCAGCTGTCCGAGCGGGAGCAGCGCCGGGCCCTGGCGCTGGCTGCGGTACGGGCCGTGGTGGAGCTGGAGCAGTTCGACCCGGAGAGCGCCCAGTTCCAGCACCAGCCCAACCGGCGCGCCACCGACGAGTCCCTCGGCGCGGGTCTGCTGGCCCTGGACGTCCGGGAGCCGGACGAGAGCGCGGGGACAGCGGGCGACCCGCCGGACACCCCCACGGCTCCCGGCCTCCTTGACTACGCGGCCCGGCTAGGCAGGAAGGCCGGCGGCCTGGCGGAGCTGGACACCCTGCCGACAGCGACGACAGTCCTGGGCGAGCTGGCGGCGCTGGCACCGCCGCCGGGGTCGGTGGAATGGGACGAACGCCGCCTGGTCGAGCTGGCCGCCGCCGCCTCCGAGAACGCTGCGGCGACCCCCCGCCTGGAGATCTACCCCCGCGATCTGGATCTGGTCCGCGCGCTGCGCCTCACCCAGGCCGGTCTCGTGCGCCTGATCCCAGGAGTCCCGGAGGGACGACAGCCGGGGATCACCGGTGCCGATGTGCACGAGCGGGTACGGGCGCGTTTCCCGGAGCTGGTCGTGCCGGACGGCCGGGGCGGCACGACCGCCGACCTGCCGACGGCCGGCCCGCTGACGAAGGCGCTGCGCGAGGCGGGCTTCGAGCTGACCCTCGCCACCCGCGAGGACACCGGGACCCTGCGCTATCTCCCGACGAGGATGGACGCGGCGTCCAGCTATCTCACCACGGACAGCTGGGGCCGCTCGACGAACCTGGCCGCGGTCACGCGCTACGCGGACGATCCACTGGTGGCAGCCGCCGTACGCACCGATGAGCGCCTCGTCGCGTCGGCCCGCAAGGACGGCTACCGGGTTCTGACGGTACGCCAGGACCTCTCGCCGAAGGCCGTACGGTCCCTGGCCCGCGAGACCGGGGACGGCGCGCTGGGCGCACACGCGGTGTCCGCGACTCAGCTGTTCCTGGACGCCCTGCACACACTGGTCCCGCCGGGCACGAAGCCGACGTGGGAGACCCTGCTGAAGGCGGACGCGGCAGAGCCGGGGCACCGGGGCGCGGTGAAGTTCGCCGAGTACGCGCGTACGGCGTGGGGCTCGGTGGAACCGCGTGTACGGGAGCTGCTGGCGGAGGGCGGCCCCGGGACGCCGCCGGTGCTACTGACGGACGCGCATGTCTTCGCCCGGTACGACGCGATGGGCGTCCTGCACCGACTGGCCCAGGCGGCACGCCATGGCGGACGGGGGCTGTGGCTGCTGGTCCCGCAGGGCGACCCGGCCCGCGAACCGAAGCTCGGCCAGGTCGCGGTCGCCTATCAGACGGGCCTGGGCGAGTGGATCGAACTTCCGGACGCGTGGGTGGACGACGTCCACCGGTCCGTACCCGCCGCCAGAAGCGGCATCCAGCAACACCAGGGAGAAACCAAGTGATCGACCGCAAGGCTCTGTTGAACGACCTGAAGCAGCAGGTCAAGGCGGCCGAGACGGACCTGTCCCAACAGGTGAAGGCCGTGACCGAGGTGGGTACGCGCTTGCGTACGGAGTACGACCGGGCCCGAAAGCTGGGCCGTACGGCGGCGACCTGGAACTCCTGGCTGGACGAGCGCGTCACGCAGGTCGCGGTGGCGTGGGTGCTGGGCACGGTGTTCGTCCGCTTCTGCGAGGACAACCACCTGATCCCGGAGCCGTATCTGACAGCCCCGGAGGACGACCGCCGCGACCTAGCGCTGGCCCGCTTCGAGGACTACGTGTCCACGTCGGACGACCCGACGTACCGGGGCTGGCTAGAGACGGCGTTCGAGGAACTGGGCGCGGGCCAGGCGGGCCGGCTGCTCTTCGACAGGAAACACAACCCGCTGTTCCAGATCCCTCTGTCCCACGACGGAGCCCGCGACCTGGTCGACTTCTGGCGGGCCCGGGACGAGGAAGGCGTGCTCGTCCACGACTTCACGGACCCGCTGGAGGAGGACGGCGACGGCACAAAGGGCTGGGACACCCGCTTCCTGGGCGACCTGTACCAGGACCTGAGCGAGGCGGCGCGGAAGACGTACGCGCTGCTGCAGACGCCGGAGTTCGTGGAGGAGTTCATCCTCGACCGGACGATGACTCCGGCGGTACGGGAGTTCGGGTACGAGGGCCTGAAGATGATCGACCCCACGTGCGGGTCGGGGCACTTCGTGCTGGGGGCGTTCCGTCGGCTGGTGCGGCTGTGGGCGGACGGGCAGCCGGGGCGCGATGTGCATGAGCGGGTGGCAGCTGCGCTGGACTCGGTGCACGGGGTGGACCTGAACCCGTTCGCGGTGGCCATCGCGCGGTTCCGGTTGCTGGTGGCTGCTATGGCGGCCAGTGGGGTGCGGACGCTGGGGGAGGCGGCGGGGTACGAGTGGCCGATTCACTTGGCGGTGGGGGACTCGCTGATCAAGCACCGACATAAGCAGGGGAACCTCTTTGATGGGCTTGAGGAGGAGGGCGCGGACGAGCTGGCGGAATTCAAGTACGAGACGGAGGACTTGGACGAGCATCCGGAGGTCCTCATACAGGGGCGTTATCACGTGGTGGCGGGAAATCCCCCCTACATCACAGTGAAGGACAGAAATCTCAACGAGCTGTACCGAAGCCTCTATGATGCTTGCGCAGGAAAGTACGCACTATCCGTGCCATTCGCCCAACGCTTCTTCGAGCTAGCGAGGACCGGAGACACCGGCAGTAATTCTGGCTACGGAATGGTAGGGCAAATTACCGCCAACTCTTTCATGAAGCGAGAGTTTGGCACACGGTTGATCGAGACGTACTTCGGCCATCAAGCAGAACTAACCGAGGTCATTGACACGTCCGGAGCCTACATTCCGGGGCACGGAACTCCTACGGTCATTTTGGTGGGAAAGCACCGTGGAGGAAGTAGCCGCTCTCACGCAATTCGCACAGTACGAAGCGTGCGAGGCGAACCGTCCGTGCCAGATAGGGGCGAGGATGGCAAGGTCTGGTGTGCGATCGTCAACCAGATTGATAAACCCGGTTCAGCGAGCCAGTGGGTCTCAGTCGACGATTTGCAGCGCGAGCGCTACTTCAGCAGCCAACCATGGGTGCTGGCTGACGGTGGCCTAGAAATGATCGAACAGTTGGAGGCCTCTCGGAAGTCGAACCTCCATCCACTAACTCGCCGCTTGGGCATCTTTGGCATGACAAATGCCGACGATATCATGCTGTCAACGCGCAGCGCCTGGAATCGACGTGGCGGTGAGTCAGAATTCGGCAAAGACCTTATCCTCGGCGACGATCTCCGCGACTGGCTACGCACTGGCGACACCTACTGCTTCTTTCCATATACACGCGACCTTCAGCTCCGAGATCTACCGACGAATTCCGGCGCCTATCAGTGGCTCTGGCCCGGTAGAACGGTAATGGGAAGGCGCGCCACATTCTCCAAGGGCACATATTTTTCCGATGGCCGAGAATGGCATGAATGGCATCAAGTCGCACCGAGTCGGGGTGCTCATCACTGGACTATCAGGTTTCCCTTCGTCTCGACGCACAACCACTTTGTCCTGGACAGGGGCGATAGCGTCTCTAAGCAAACTGCCCCCCTAATGAAGTTGCATGAGGGTGCGACCGAGGATGACCACGTGCAACTTGTGGGGCTACTCAATAGCTCCACAGCCGCATACTGGCTCAAGATGGTCAGCCACAACAAGGGCAGCACAGTAGACACGAAAGGAGCCCGTCAGTCAACAATTCCCTTCGAGGACTTCTACGAGTTCACTGCAACCAAGCTCCAAGAATTTCCCATCCCCGAGGCTTATCGTACCCATCTCGCCACAACCTTGGATTCCCTTGCCCAACGACAGGCCACCAACGCCCCATCATTCCTCACCACCGAGTCGCTCCCTGAAAGCTCCACCCTTCGCGAGGCACGCTCCAAGTGGCTCAAAGTCCGCGCTCGCATGATTGCTCTTCAGGAAGAACTCGACTGGCATGTCTATTCCGTCTACAAGCTGGATCCGGAGGACCTGCGCACGGTCACATCGCCACACTCATGCGATATTCCAGACCTAGCTCTTGGCGAGCGCGCTTTCGAGATCGCGCTCGCCCGCAGCGTTGTCGCTGGCGAATCAAGCGACGAGTGGTTCAAGCGTCACGGTTCTACCCCCATCACGGAAATCCCCGCCCATTGGCCCGACGCATACCGCGAGGTCGTACAAAAGCGGATCGACGCTATCGAGTCGAGTCGTGCCATCGGCATGATCGAGCGACCCGAGTACAAGCGCCGCTGGGTTACCGAAGGCTGGGACACCCTCCAGCAGAAGGCCCTCCACTCCTGGTTGCTGGACCGGATCGAGAAGCGGGATCACTGGTTCGACGAGAACGGTCTGCCCGCCCTCGTCACCCTCTCCCGTCTCACCGACGCCCTCTCCCGCGACAAGGACTTCGTCTCCGTCGCCAAGATCTACGAGCCGCACAAGGAACTCCACGTTGTCGTAGCTGAGCTGATGACCGGCGAGCACGTGCCGTTCCTCGCCGCCCTGCGCTACAAGCCCTCCGGGCTCAAAAAGCGCGCAGACTGGGAGCACGTGTGGGATCTCCAGCGGCAAGAGGACGCGGCCCCGGACGAGCTGGCCAAGCGGAAGATCCGGGACACCATCCCCGTACCGCCGAAGTACACCTCCGCCGACTTTCTGCGGCCCTCTTTCTGGAAGGCGCGCGGCAAGCTCGACGTGCCCAAGGAGCGGTTCATCTCGTACGGGCAGAGCAACGCGGCCACGCCCGAGCTGTACGGCTGGGCCGGCTGGGATCACCGTGAGCAGGCGTACGCACTCGACGCGTACATCGCGTTCCACGAGGCCCTGACCGCCGAAGAGCTGACCCCATTCCTCGCGGGCCTGCTGGAGCTCCAGCCCTGGCTTGATCAGTGGCACCACGAGTTCGACGCCACCTTCGGCTCCTCCCCCGCCACCTACTTCCGGGGCGACCGGCAGATGGTTCAGGGTGAGAACGGGCTCACCGACGACGACCTGCGCGCCTGGCGGCCAGTCGCCGTCAAGCGGGGCGCCAAGAAGAAGTAACCCGCACTCGATGACGTCGATGGCCCTCGCCGAACGTGTCAGCGAGGGCCATCTCGTACCAGAGCCGGATCAGGCGCTCAGCTCGCCGTTCCTTACCGCTGACACGAACGACGACCAGCCGCCACCCGCGAACGTGAGCACAGGGCCGGACGGATTCTTGCTGTCACGCACTGGGACCACAGCCATGAAGCCGTCCGCCACCTCGACGCATGCACCGCCGTCCTGATTGCTGTGGCTGCTCTTGCGCCAGGTCGCGGTGGTCAGGTCGATGGGTCGCACGGCAATTCCTCCAACACGCGCAGAACGAAATTTCGCGACTCAGCCGGAGAACGCGCCAGGTCACGCGTCGCATCGTACGCACGTTGGACACGCTCCACCGCGACGTTCTCCTCGATGAGATCGCCTCCATAGCCATGTTCCGTGTAAGCCACCGTACGAGCATCCGGCAGTCGAAGGAACCAGACGTCCGTGCTCGACAGTCCGTGCAACCCGGCCTCCTGCGGCAAGACTTGAAGCGTCAGATTCGGCCGCTCGGCCATCTCCACCAGGTGCTCAAGCTGTTTCCGCCACTCGCCCACATCCCGCAGCGCCGTCCGCAGTGTCGCCTCCGAGAGGATCGTCCGGAACTGCGGCGCACCTTCCCCTTCCAGCAAGCTCCGCCGCCCCATCCTCGCGTCGACCTGCTGCGTCAGCTCCGTACCGTGCAGCCCACCCGACGCCAACAACTCTCGCGCATACGCAGGTGTCTGCAACAACCCCGGCAACACGCTCACCGCGAAGTGCCACATGCTCACCGCCTCGGCCTCCAGCGCCATGTACCGCCGGTAGCGCTCCTTGAACTGCGTCTTGTCGCTCACCGCCAGCTCCCACAGCGCCAGCAGCAACCCAGGCGTCCCGTAGTGCGTGTCCAGCGCCTGAACAACCTCCGGGCCGCCGACCGTCTCGCCCTTCTCCATCTTGCCGAACAGCGACCAGTCCCAGCCCAGCCGGTCGCCCAGTTGCCGCAGGCTGTGGCCGCGCGCCGTGCGCAGGAGGCGTAACTCCTCCGCGAACCGTGCTCGTGGTTCCCTGCTGCGGCCCGTAACCGCTCGCCTCGTCGGCATCGCGCCCTCCGTGAAACGTGGAACGTGTGGAACTTGCGGATCCGGCCGGGGAAGCTGCCCCGGCTTCGGCAGGACTCCGCCCCTGACCAGGACATTCTCGTAACGAGCCCCTCACGCACGGTAATTCACGACCCGCGGCCGGGGCGCAGGTTCCGCGCAACAACCAGCCGAAAGAAGAGGCCCCCCATGTCCTCCAAGCCGCCCCTCCCCCGCCGCACGCCCCAGCACACCTCCGCCACCACCGCCCACGTCCCCGTTCCGCCCGGCGGACTCCCAGGCTCGGCCAAGGTCCAAGAAGCCCTGGACGCCCGCGATGCCCTCGCCACCGCCCTGTCCCGGGCCGGCATCCAGCTTCCCGCGATGGACGTCCGTACCCCGTGGGCCGACGCCGTACGCGAACACAGCACGCCCTCCCCCTACGGCAGCGGCGAGAACGCCGACGACCACACACAGTCGGCGACAGAGCGGCCCGGCGAGATCCGGTACGCCCTCGTCCACCTCGGGGTGTGCTCCGCCCCCGTGGCCCACGCCCTCGCGACGGCGATCACCAACGGGCTGGCCCGGTGACCGAGGACGGCGTCCCCGGCATCGGGGTGGCCGTCCACGACAGCGGGAGCGGCCGGGTCGGGCTGGTAACCGGCCATCAGAGCCCGTACGTCCTGCTCCGGCCGCTCGGTGGGGGCCGGGAGTGGGAAGCCGATCCGGGGCACCTACGACCGCTCAGCCGGGCCGAGTTCCTGAGCGCGCAGCTCGCCGAGGTCAACGCCCGCAGCCGACAGCCGCACCCCTTCTGACCTCGGCGCCCGCCACCGGTGGCGGGCGCCGGGAGAGGTCCTCCCGGCCTCGCGTTCGAAAAGCCTCGCCGCCTGTCATACCCCCGTCCTAGGATGAGAAGGATCATCTCAGCGGCCCGCCGGGCTTCCGTTCCGCGTCAGCGGACTCAAGAGGACATGCCCCCACCCGCACGAGTCATTTCGTGCTGCCTGGGGGCAATTCCTTGCTGTTCCGCGAGTCCGCCGCGTCTGTCGCCGCCCGCAACCTCGAAGGTTCGCTGTCGCTGCATCTGATGGAGAACTTCAAGCACGCGCACGGCCGTAGTCCCGGGGACTCTGAGGTGCGGTCCTGGAAGCGCAGCATCCCCGCTCTCACCGGGGCGCTGCTCGACGCGGGGCTCGGCGAGGTCGAGATGCTCATCGAGTACTCCCTGCCCCTGACCAGCAAGCGCGCCGACGTGCTGCTCGCCGGGGTGCACCCGGTCACCGGGGAGCCGTCGTACGTGGTGGTCGAGCTGAAGCAGTGGAGCCAGGCGTACGCGGAGGAGGACGAGCCGCTGCTCTGCCGGATCGACGCCTACCCGCGGCCCGTACTGCACCCCGTCGAGCAGGTGCGGGGCTACGTCTCGTACCTGCTGTCGTTCAACGGCGCGCTGGAGCGGATCCCGGAGTCGGTCGCCGGGGTGGCCTTCCTGCACAACGCGACAGAATTCGGCGTCAGCTCCCTGCGCGAGGTGTCGGAGGACGTACAGGGGCGGATGTACACCGCCGAGCAGCGCGGGGCGTTCCTCGACTTCCTGCGTTCGCGGCTCGCCCCGAAGTCCGGTGCGCACTCCGCCGACCTCCTGCTCCAGGGCAAGGTGCGCCCCTCCAAGCAGTTGATGGCGGTCGCGGCGGCCGAGGTCCGCGACCGTGAGCAGTTCGTGCTCCTCGACGAACAGCGGGTCGCCTACGAGCTGGTGCTCTCCGCCGTGCGTAAGGCGAAGCGGTCGAACCACAAGCAGGTGGTCGTGGTGACCGGCGGGCCGGGTTCCGGGAAGAGCGTGATCGCCCTGTCGCTCCTCGGGGAGCTGTACCGGCGCGGAGCGACCGCTCTGCACGCGACCGGCTCCGCGTCGTTCACCAAGACCATGCGCAAGGTCGTGGGGGCCCGGAAGCCCGAGGTACAGAAGTTGTTCATGTACTTCAACAGCTTCATGGCCGCCGAGCCCAACGATCTCGACGTCATCATCTGCGACGAGTCCCACCGGCTCCGCAAGACGTCCGCCAACCGCTACACCAAGGCCGAGCTGCGCACCGACCGCCCCCAGGTCGCCGAACTGATCGAGGCCGCCCGCGTACCGGTGTTCCTGCTGGACCAGCACCAGGTGGTGCGCCCCGGCGAGATGGGGACCAAGGAGCAGATCGGGGCGGCCGCCGCCGCGATGGGCCTGGACTGCGTAGTGGTGGAGCTGGACAGCCAGTTCCGCTGCGGGGGCAGCGACGCGTACGTGAAGTGGGTCGCGAGCCTGCTGGGGCTGGAGGGCGACGGCCCCGTCGCGTGGGAGCCGGACGGCAAGGTGGAGCTGCGGACCGCCGAGAGCCCGCAGGAGCTGGAGGACTTCCTGATCGCCAAGCGGGCGGAGAAGTACGGGGCGCGCATGGCGGCCGGGTACTGCTGGAAGTGGACGACGAAGATCACGCCGGAGATGTCCGCCCTGCCCACCGACGTCGTCATCGGCGACTGGGCCCGGCCGTGGAACCTGTACGGCGACCGCTCCGTGCTGGGTGCTCCGCCGGCGCCGCTGTGGGCGACCGATCCGGCCGGGTTCGGGCAGGTCGGGTGCGTGTACACCGCGCAGGGCTTCGAGTACGACTGGTCGGGCGTGATCATGGGGCCCGACCTGGTGTGGCGGACCGACCGGTGGGTGGTCGACCGTACGGCGTCGAAGGACCCGGTCTTCACCAAGGCGACCCCGGACGCAGACGTGGCGCGGCTCATCCGTAACACGTACAAGGTGCTGCTGACCCGGGGCATGGTCGGAACGATCATCTACTCCACCGACCCGGAGACCCGGGAGAAGCTGCGCTCCCTCGTCAGCCCGGAGGCCGTGGCGAAGGACCTGGCCGCCGTCTGACCCGGGGCGGTCCCGGGATGGCGGGATCATTGGTCCGCTGTCGTACCCACGCCATACGATCGGACCACACCACCTGCCATCAGCCCGCCGGAGAGTGAGACCGCCCATGGCCCAGCAGCCGCCCCTGCTCCGCGATGTCATCGACATCAAGGAGTCCCTGTCGACCTCGGACTTCGTTCTCCGGCTCTCGGAGGCGACGACCCCGGCCGGCGCCGAGGGCGCTCTGCGGGACTACGTGGTCACGGAGCGGCTGCGGGACAACTTCGACGAGGCGCTGGGGCTGATCAAAGCGGCGCTGGACGGGCACACGTCGAAGGCGGCCTATCTGCATGGTTCGTTCGGTTCGGGTAAGTCGCACTTCATGGCGGTGCTGCACGCTCTGCTGAGCGGGAGCCCCGCCGCGCGGTCGCGTGCTGACCTCGACCCTGTGCTGTCCAAGCACGAGTGGCTGGGCACCGACGGGAAGCGGTTCCTGCTGGTGCCCTACCACATGCTGGGGGCGAAGGCCCTGGAGCAGCGGGTCCTCGGGGGCTATGTCACGCACGTGAAGAAGCTGCACCCGGAGGCTCCGACGCCGCAGGTGTACCGGACAGACGCGCTCTTCGACACCATCCGGTCGCTGCGGGAGCGCAACGGGGACCGGTTCATCATCGACGGCCTCGCGCCTTCGGAGGCCACCGGTGGGGACGAGGACGACGAGTGGGGCGAGGCGTTCGCCTGGCAGCCGGATCTGCTGGACACCGCGCTGGCCGCCGAGGAGGTCCATGAGTCGGGTCGTGCGCTGAACCTGGTGAGCCCGTCGACCCCGGCCGAGTTGCGCGCCCGGCTGGTGGAGGACGCGAACGCGCATCTGCTGCCCGGCTTCACGAGGAACGCGGCCGAGGACGAGCACGGGTTCGTGTCGCTGGACGCGGGCCTGTCCGTCATCGCCGAGCACGCGAAGTCTCTCGGTTACGACGGGCTGATCCTGTTCCTGGACGAGCTGATCCTCTGGCTGGCGACGCTGATCCACGACCAGAAGTTCGTGGCGCGCGAGGCCAGCAAGATCACCAACTTCGTGGAGGGGGGCGACGCGCGGCGTGCCGTGCCCGTGGTGTCGTTCATCGCGCGCCAGCGCGACCTGCGCGAGCTGGTGGGCGAGGAGGTGTCGGGGGCGGCCGAGTCGTCCATCCAGGACACGCTGAACCTCGCCTCCGGACGCTTCGACAAGATCACGTTGGAGGACCGCAACCTGCCCCAGGTGGCGCACGCGCGGCTGCTGACGCCGAAGGACGCGGAGTCGGCAGCGCTGGTGAACGCAGAGTTCGAGAAGACCCGCAAGGTCCGCCAGGAGGTGTGGGACACCCTGCTGGGCTCGGACCGGGGAGCCGACGGGGTGGGGGCCGACGAGGAGAGCTTCCGGCTGACGTACCCGTTCTCCCCTGCCTTCATGGACACCCTCGTCCACGTCTCCTCCGCCCTCCAGCGCAACCGGACGGGTATGAAGCTGATGGGGCAGCTGCTCGCCGACCACCGGGACGAGCTGCGGCTCGGGGACCTGATCCCGGTGGGCGATCTCTACCCGCTGATCACAGCCGGTGGCGACAAGCCGTTCACCGACAGCCTCAAGGTCGTCTTCGAGGCGGCCGACAAGCTCTACCGCACCAAGTTGCGCCCCTACCTGCTCGCCACGCACAACGTGTCCGAGGAGGACGTCGAGCAGTACACCCACCGGGGCCCGGACAGCATCGCCGACCCGGACCTGAGGGGTCGGGTGAAGATCTTCGTCGGTGACAACCGGATCGTGGGCACCCTGCTGCTGTCGGCGCTCGCGCCCAGCGTGCCCGCGCTCTCCGATCTCACGATCCGTCGGCTGTCCGCCCTGAACTACGGGTCCGTCGTCGCCCCGATCCCGGGCCGCGAGTACGGCATCCTGAAGAACAAGATCGCGGAGTGGGCGGGCCGCTTCCCGGAGATCAAGGAGACCGGCACCGACACGAACCCGGGTGTCCGGCTCGAACTGACCGGTGTGGACGTCGACTCCGTCATCGCCAACGCCAAGGTCAACGACAACCCGGGCAACAGGCAGGCGCTCGCCAAGCGACTCCTGTCCGAGGAACTCGCCATCGAGCAGGGTCAGTTGACCAACCGGGTGAACTTCGACTGGCGTGGCACGAGCCGCAGCGCGGAAGTCCTCTTCGGCAACCTCGCCGACGAGGAGGAGCTGCCCGACCACGACCTGTCGCCGAACGAGGACGGCCTTTGGCGGATCGTCGTCGACCTTCCTTACGACGAGGGCGAGTACGGGCCCATCGACGACGTCAACCGGGTGCGACGGCTCCGGGAGAGGCAGCAGGACGGCGAGCCGTGGCGTACGGTCGCCTGGCTGCCTGCCCACCTCTCCGCCCAGCGGTACACCGACTTCTGCCGCCTCGTCGTCATCGACAAGGCCCTCTCGGACGAGCAGCGTTTCGACACCCAGTACGCCGGTCATCTGAACGCAGACAACCGGGCCCGCGCCAAGGGGTTGCTGGAGACCCAGCGGGAGTCGCTGCTCAAGAACGTGAAGGCTGCGTTCAAGCAGGCCTACGGGCTGGCGGAGAAGAAGCCCACCGATGTAGAGCTGGGCTTCTCCGAGCACCTCCAGTCGCTGCGGGACGTCGACGGGCTGGTCTTCTCCGTCGGTCAGTCGATGCGGGACGGGCTGCGGCACGTGGCGGGCAAGCTGCTGGCCGATCAGTTCCCCGAGCACCCGGACCTGGACCCGGACCACACCGGCATCCCGTTGAAGGCGGCCGACGCCCGCAAGGTCTTCACCCATATCCGGGCGGCGGCGGAGGCTCGCGACCACCGGACCGAGGTGCCGGCCGCGGACCGGAAGCTGCTCCAGCGCATCGCGGGGCCGCTGCGTCTCGGGCAGCAGAAGGAGGCGTACTTCGAACTGTCGCTCTTCTGGGCCGACCACTTCCGGCAGCTCGCACGGGAGCGTGGGGTGGCAGGTGATCTCTCCCTGATCACCCTCACCGACTGGACCGACCTGCCGCAGCCGCGCGGGCTCCCCGACTTCCTCACCCGGCTGATCGTGGCCGCGTTCGCGGAGATGGACGACCGGGTGTGGGTCCGGAGCGGGATGCCGCTGGACCCCGCACCGGAGCTGTCGCAGATCAAGGATCACGACGCGCTGCGCAGCCAGCCCCGGCCCTCCGAACAGGGCTGGGACACGGCTCGTCAGCGTTTCGCCACGATCTTCGGGGAGTCCGCGCCCACGCTGCGGCGCGGACGCATGGTCAACCAGTTCGCACGCCAGATCGTCCAGGCGGCGCACGCCCACAAGGACTACGCAATCAGTCTGGTGGCCAAGCTGGAGGAGCACGCGGGATTCCTCCGGCTCGACAGTGCCGACGAAGCCGCGCGGCTGCCCCTCGCCCGGCGGTCCGTCGAACTGCTGACCGCCCTCGGCCAGAGCGCCGGGCAGGGCGCGGCCGGAGCCAAGAAGACAGTGGACGCACTGGCCGCCTTCGACCTCGGCCAGGTGAGCGCGGACCGGTTCGGTTCCTCGATCACCCAGGCCAAGGACGTCGCCCGCGCCCTGACCGACACGTCCTGGACCACGCTCGAGCTGGCGGTCAACGAAGGACCCGAGGGGCAGGCCCTGCTGGACTCCCTGCGCAACGCGGCCGGGAGCGACCAGCGGACCATCGATCTGAAGGACGCTCTCGCCCGCACGCAGCGCGAAGTGCTCGCGCTGGTGAAGCGCAACCGGGCCACGGTCACTCCCCCGCCTCCGATCCCGCCAGCTACTCCCGGTGCGGACCAGGTGCCGCTGAACACCGGGACCAGTCACCCGCCTGTTCCCACCGACCGGATCGCGGAGCCCGCCCCGGGTGGCTCACGGAGTCGACGGTCGGGCGGCGGGCGCACGACTGCGGCACGGGCCGTGGCCGAGCTCCAGGCCGAGATCGCCGATCTGGCGGCCCGTGAACCGGGAGCCGCGGTCGAGATCACCTGGCGGGTCGTCGAGTCATGAGCGTCACGAGCACAACGGCGATTGCCCGGCTGAACGTCGCCACGATCACCCAGTACCTGTCGTCCCAGACATCGCTGGCCCCGTCCCTCACCGGCACCGGGCGACGCCGTGCCGTCCTCCTCCGTTCCGCCCCGCAATGGGACGGTCCGGCCGAACCGGTTTGGGGCGAAGGGCGTACCGCCCGCATCTCCACGGCCCCCTCGCCTCTTGCCGTACATGAGCTGCTCCTGGACCACCTCGGTGAACCGCTCAGGGACAAGGCGGAGCCCACCACTACCGGGAGCTCTACCGGCCCCGCGGTGCTCGTCGTCCTGACGGACCGCGAACAGAGCGAACTCGACCCCGCAATCCTGGCCCGCGTCCACAAGAAGCGCATCGACACGCTCGACAGCTGGGACGTCGTCCGTGAGGCTTTCGGCGCCGAGCAGGTCGACACCCGGCTCAGGCATGCCAACTGGGCTGCCGAGGCTCTCCTGGACGCCACCCCACCCGGGGGCTGGCCTCCCCTGGCCGGCGGTGTGCTCTCCCGGCGAAAGGCCCTGTCCGCCCTCGCCCTGCGTCGGTTGCGACTGGGGCGGTACGACACCGAGTCGGACGGACCGATGGACCGGGTCCGGAGAACGGACGACGCTCTGGACACCCACGCACTGCTGGGCTGGTCGCTGAGCCCCGGCGGCCCCGGCCGCCTGCTCGAACTGCGCGGCCCCGAACGCGCGGGGCTGCGGAATTTCCTGAGCGAGGAGGACCAGGCGGGCCTTGCCGGGCAGGCTCTCCTCGCCCTGGTCGAGGCCGAGCACGGCGAGGAAGCGGTGGCGTTCGGGCTGGTCTGCGCCGCGTTGTGGCAGCACGCCGTTCCGGACGCCCAGGTCTATCTGGCGCGAGGCCGGGCCGAGCGATGGTTCGGAGAGCAGCCCCTGGCCACAGGAGAACAGCTCGACCACATGGCGTCGGCCTTCGGGCGGGCCTGTGAGGACTACCTGGGCGTCCTGTTGGCCGCCGCAACACGGGCCGGGGGCTCCGAGAGCGAGGAGGCCCGGGAGGCACGTCGCATCGGCGACACCGTCCTGGACCGGGCCGCTTCACTCGTCCGGCAATTCGGAGCAGAATCCGCTGCCCAGGCGAGCCCACTTCTGCCGTCCGGTCTGGAGGCCCGCTTCGCCGCGGTGGGGCACATCCTGGAATCGAGGCGGACCGGCGCTCTCGCCGATGCCTTCCGGGACTTGGAGGAGCACCGGCGGGCCGGTGCCCCCGAGACAAGGACGCGGATCCGGCGGGCCAGGATGGGGGGGCGCCTGACACAGTGGCTCGCCGCTGAACCGGTCACCGCGTGCGACTCCACCGGCGCCGGAATAGAGCGCCACCTCGCGGAGACCGGGTGGGTGGACCAGGCGTTGGAACACATCGAGGCCGGCGGGGATCCGGACCCCGTCCTACGTTCCGCGTACGACAAGCTCGGCGCACGGGTCCGCGAACGCCGCCACGAAATCGACCGAGCCTTCGCGCGATCGCTGGCCACGTGGACCGCGGCGGGCACTCACCCCGGCTCCATGCTCACGGTGGAGACCTTCCTGGACCGGGTGGTGAAGCCGATCGTCCGCAGCACCGACGGCCGACGCGTCCTGCTCCTCGTCCTGGACGGAATGAGTGCTGCGATCGCCACCGAACTCGGCCAGGAGCTGCGCTCCACGTGGGCCGAGTTCGATCCGGTCAAGGACGGCGAACCTCACCGGCGGGCCATGGCCGCGGCTCTGCCGACCCTGACCGCTGTCTCCCGCACCTCTCTCTTCGCAGGCCGCCTGATGAAGGGAGCGCAGGCCGACGAGAAGAGGCTCTTCCCTCAGCAGAAGCTGTGGGGCGGGGCTCCGGCAGCCGTGTTCCACAAGGACGACCTGCGTACGTCGAGCGCCGGGGATGTATTCGGCCCCGCCCTCGGCGAAGCTCTCGCCGACGGGCGCACCCATGTGGCTGTCGTCCTGAACGCCATCGACGACCGGCTCGCCAAGGAGCAGAAGCTCGGTGACGGGACCTGGCGAACCTCGGACATCCCGGGCCTGGTCGACTTGCTGCGGGTGGCGGCGGCCCAGGGCATGGCCGTGCTCATCACCAGCGATCACGGGCACGTCGTGGACCGGCGTGGCACGAAGGTCGATTCGAGTGTCCCGGAGTCGGCCCGCCACCGCCTGCCCGGCGGGACGCTGTCAGCCGCTGAGATCCCGCTCAGCGGTCCTCGGGTCGTCTGGCCCGATCCCGGTGGCTCGATCGTCGCTCTATGGGATGCGGATTCCCGCTACACGGCTCTCAAAGCCGGCTACCACGGCGGGGCGTCCCTCGCAGAGTTCACCATCCCGGTGCTGGCCTTCCTGCCCTTCGGAGCGACACCCCCGAAGGAATGGCGTGAGCTGGGTGACCAGCGACCCTCATGGTGGTTCCTGGACGAGCGAGCCCCGTCTCCCGTGCCGCCGCCATCTCCCGATATCGCGCCTCCTCCGAAGAGGCCCGTTCGGCAAGCGCCGTCCAAGACTCAGGCCGAGCTGGCACGCACACACGACTCGCTGTTCGACGTCGTTCTGGTCCCGGCCGAGGAGGCAGGGGACGCCTTGGTCACGACGGAGCTGCGTACGCAGACCGAAAGCCTGGTCCACCGACTGTTCGGGGCGGCCGCCTTCCAGGACCAGGTCGAGCTGCTGGCCCGGAAACCACGCGAGCGCGAGCTGGAAAAGTTTCGGCAGGCCGTTCAGGCACTCGTCGACGCAGGCGGCACACTCCCCGTGACGGCCCTGGCCCAACGTGTGGAGTTCCCGGTCACCCGCGCGGACGGCTTCGCCGCCGTCCTGCGTCAGCTGCTCAATTACGACGGCGTGCAGGTCCTGGAAACACTGCCGGACGGCCGGACCCTACGACTGCACCAAGGGCTCTTGCGAGAGCAATTCGACCTGGGCTGAGCGGGGCGCTTCGGGACTCTGCACAGCCAGTCGTACGGGCGCGCTATCGTGCTAGCCTCGACCCCAGGGACGTCTCCAGAAACTGACGCCCGGTTCGCCTCAGGCCCCGCGGAAGCGGGGCCTTTGTGCTGATCGTGGTGCGATCGGCACAGCTCGGCCGGAAGCTTCAGCAGGCGTGCTGATCGGGCACCCAGCAACGGCTGTGGGCGACACGGGGAGCCACATGCGCCCAGAGCATCTCGTTGGCCCTGCGCGCCCGTGGGTCGCTGTCTTGTCCACTCACCAGCCGACGGTGCAGATACGCAATCAGGTCCGCCGCCTGCAGCAGCCGACTCGCTTTCGAGGGTGCGAAGTGGATGGTGTCCACGAGACAGGGCAGGTTGTCGCTCACGCTGCCGCCGGCGGCATCCTGCTGGTAGTCACGGAAATGCCGTCGATGGTCGTCCGCCCCGTCGATCTCGTCGGCGATCACCAAGGCCAGCTCATCCCGCACCTGCACGTGTTCGCAAATTTCTTCCAGCAGCTGCCGAAGAACTACTTCGTGAGGCGAGGGACAGGCTCCGGGACCGAAATGGTCACCGCGGTGTGGCCGCAGGTCGAGTCCCCGCACGATGACCCGTACGTCATGAGCCCCGATCACCTTCATGGCGTCCGCGTAGACACCGATGCGGGCCCGCACCATGTTGTGGCCCTTGTTGCCCATCCGCATCCAGTCGTCCCTGGCCTGCACCAGCGCGTGACCGTGCAGCTCAGCATGACGGTCGACGGGGTAGTGGTCCGCTGCCTTGGCCACGACGGAGTCGAGTGCGCGATGCAGTGGACGTAGATGCTTCTCCGCCACGACAAGAGCGACCATCCAGTAGTGGTCCCGGTCGTATGACTCATCGACATAGGTCAGCAACACAACGTGAGTCTTTCACACCGGTACCGGCCGTGAAGGAGGCAGCAGCTCCCACGGCACAGCCCCTGCTCCCCTTCATGCCGGGTGAGAGACTGAGCCGGTGAGTTCAGCGAAACCGAATCCTCCCGCCTCTGCCGCCCGTCGTCGCACCGTGATCGATGCGCTGCGGCGCGGGGCCGTACCCGACAGCGGACTCGACCTGCTGGCAACGGGCCTGGACCGCTTCGCTTCCGCACTCGACGGCGAGCTGGACGCGGTCGCCTCGGGCGGGGCCGTGTTCAAGGCAGTGCGCGGCGAGTACGGATCAGGGAAGACGTTCTTCACGAGGTGGCTGGGAGAGCGGGCCAAGCGGCTTGGCTTCGCGGTCGCCGAGATCCAGGTCTCGGAGACGGAGACGCCTCTGCACAAGCTGGAGACCGTCTACCGGCGGCTAACCGAACGGCTGGCTACGGCAAGTTTTCCGCCGAGTGCGCTCCGGCCCATCGTGGACGCCTGGTTCTACGCGCTGGAGGAGGACGCCCTTGCGGCCGGCGCAAGCGAGGATGAGCTGGCCCGTGAAGTCGAGGCATTGCTGACCACCCGGCTGGCCGAGGTCTCGCGGCACGCACCGTCGTTCGCGACCGCTCTGCGCGGTTACCGCTCGGCGCTCGCCGAGGGAGATGAAGCGACAGCGGCAGCCGTACTCGCCTGGCTCGGCGGCCAACCACATGTCGCTGCGGCTGCTCGACGGTCAGCCGGGGTCCGAGGCGACCTCGACCACTTCGGTGCGCTCGGCTTTCTCCAAGGGCTGCTGACCGTGTTGCGCGACTCCGGGCATCGTGGACTGTTCGTCGTACTTGACGAGGTGGAGACGCTCCAGCGGGTACGGTCCGATGCACGGGACAAAGCTCTGAACGCGCTGCGACAGCTCATCGACGAGATCCACTCAGGCCGCTTCCCCGGCCTCTACCTTGTGATCACGGGTACGCCCGCCTTCTACGACGGACAGCAGGGCGTGCAGCGCCTGGCCCCACTCGCCCAACGGCTTGCCACCGATTTCACCACCGACCCACGCTTCGACAACCCCCGCGCGGTGCAATTGCGGCTGCCCGGTTTCACTCAGGACTCGCTGGTGAATCTGGGCGTGACCATCCGTGACCTCTATGCTGCGGGCGCCTCAGCCCCCGAACGCGTCGTGTCCGTCGTCGATGACGCCTATGTCGCCGAACTCGCCCATGCGGTCGGCGGTGCGCTCGGCGGCAAGGTCGGGGTGGCACCGCGCCTCTTCCTGAAGAAGCTGGTGGGGGACGTCTTGGACCGGGTCGACCAGTTCGACGACTTCGACCCTCGGCAGCACTACCGACTGACCGTCAGCAGCAACGAACTGACCGACGTGGAACGGAACTCCGCGGCCACCCGCTCGGCGGACGACATCGAACTGGACGTGTAGTGGCGCAGCCGCCGGCATCCGAGGACCCCGTGGACCGCCTGGACCCGGTCGTCCTGCACCACGTGGTGAACACTCTGGGCTGGCCGGACCTGCGCCCCCTCCAGCGGGCGGCAATCCGCCCGCTGATGGACGGGGAGGATGCCGTTCTCCTCGCCCCCACCGCGGGCGGGAAGACGGAAGCGGCTTGTCTGCCGATCCTGTCAGCCATGTCGGAGCAGCGATGGTCCGGCACGTCCGTGCTGTATCTGTGTCCGCTCAAGGCACTGCTCAACAACCTTGTAACGCGCGTGGACGGCTACGCCCAGTGGCTGGGACGCCGTGCCGCACTGTGGCACGGGGACACGAGGGAGTCGCAGAGACAGCGCATCCGTGCCGAGCGGCCGGACATCCTGCTCACCACCCCTGAATCGTTGGAGGCCATGCTCATTGGTGTGAAAACCGATCACGCGCACCTTCTAGGAGGAGTGCGAGCGGTCGTCGTGGACGAGGTTCACGCCTTCGCGGGGGACGATCGCGGCTGGCATCTGCTCGCGGTGCTGGAGCGTTTGGAACGTGTCACCGGGCGCCCGGTCCAGCGGATCGGGCTGTCGGCGACCGTCGGGAACCCGGAGCAGCTACTCACCTGGCTTCAGGGGTCGGGGGCGGGGAAGCGGCCGGCCCGCGTGATTTCGCCCGCTTCTTCTACGAGCGGGCCAGCGCCGACGGGCGAGGTCGAGCTGGACTACGTCGGATCGCTGGAGAACGCAGCCAAGCTCATTGCCGCACTGCACCACGGCGAGAAGCGACTTGTCTTCTGCGACTCCCGACGACAGGTCGAGCAGTTGGGAGCCGCCCTGCGTGAGCGGGAAGTGACCGTGTTCCTGTCGCATGCCTCACTCTCGGCGGAGGAAAGAGCCCGATCGGAGCAAGCCTTCGCCGAGGCCCGGGACTGTGTCATCGTCTCCACGTCGACGCTGGAACTAGGCATCGATGTAGGTGATCTGGACCGCGTCATCCAGATCGACTCGCCCAGCAGTGTCGCCTCGTTCCTCCAGCGCGTCGGGCGTACGGGCAGACGCCCAGGCAGCACGCGCAACTGTCTCTTCCTCGCCACCCGGAAGGACACCCTCCTCCAGGCAGCCGCACTGCTTCTCCTATGGGGGGAAGGGTGGGTGGAGCCGGTGACCCCGCCGCCCGAGCCTCGCCATCTGGTCGCCCAGCAGTTGCTCGCGGTCACGCTCCAGCAGCAGCGGATCGGTGACCAGTTGTGGCCGACGCAATGGAATGGTCTGGCACCCTTCGACCTCTCCGCGAAACCGATTCTGCGTCACCTGGTGTCGCAGGGCTTCCTGGACGAGGACGACGGACTCCTCTTCATCGGCACCGAGGCGGAACGGCGGTTCGGGAGCCGTCACTTCATTGAGCTCACAGCGTCCTTCACAGCACCCCCTCAGTTCACGGTTCTGGCCGGCCGTACCGAGATCGGTCAGATGGACCCCTCGGTCCTGACCGAAGAACGCCCTGGGCCCCGTCGACTTCTGCTCGGTGGCCGCAGCTGGCAGGTGACGTTCATCGACTGGGCCCGAAAACGAGCCTTCGTCGAACCGGCAGACGGCGGCGGGGTCGCCAAGTGGAGCAGTGGCTCGGTCCTCGGTCTCTCCTACGCCCTCACCCGTGCGATGCGTACCGTGCTCCTCGGGGCCGACCCTCCTGTCTCCCTCACCCGACGGGCCGAGGTGTGCCTGGCTGCCTGGCGAGAGGATGAGGCACCCGAACTCGTGCACCCAACACACTCCTTGGTATGCCGCCAAGGCACGGACGTCCGCTGGTGGACCTGGGCCGGCTACCGCGCGAACGCGACACTGGCGGCGACACTGCCGGCCATCGCCGATCCCGTCCAACGCCCCACGGACTGCTACGTGCGCCTGCGTGAGGACCTGACGCACGACATGTGGCGGGAGAGCCACGAAGCTGCGGGCGGTGGCGCGTCCCTTGTCCTTCCGAATGTCGACCGCCGCGCCGTGCACGGACTCAAGTTCTCGGCGGCCCTGCCGGAACGGCTCGCGGTGGCTACCGTCGCCGCCCGGCTGGCGGACTTTGACGGGGCCCGCGCGGCCCTATACGAAGCCGTGCGGTTCCAGCAGGGCATGTTCTCCATGTGACCGAGCCCAGGACGTACGTCATCCGCAGGGCTCACACGTGGCCTGCTGGCTTTGACGAGCCGGGGAGCGAGGAGCCTCGCCTGGGAGGGTGCTGCCCTTGTACGGGCAGCCGCCGCTGTGAGAGGAGATGGCCCAGCCCCGCCCTGCTGCGACTGCCCAGCGCTTCGGCGACTTTTACGGATGTGGGTGGACACGGTGCGGGCGCTCATGCCCAGCCGGGAGGCGGTGGATTCGTTCCTGGGGCCGATCACGACCATGCGGCGCACGGTCCTGCGGACGGAGCTGGTGAGCAGGTCGGGGCGGTGCCGTACGCCTTTCCGCAGCAGCGCGAGATCGCAGGGCAGCGCCTCGGCAAGCAGCGCAGGCGGCCGGCCGCCGCCGGGCTGCGCGGTCAGGAACTGCTCATTGCAGGACCCGACGGCCTTCCGCAGCGCCTCGCCGATAACCTCTTCGCCGTTCAGAGACCCGATGGGCAGCTCGGCCCGGCGCTGGACCTTTCGGTAGACGGCTTCTGCCGCGAGAAGAGAGAAACGCAGGGCCTCCAATCCCATCCAGCCTATTCCTCTTCGAAACTGACAGAGAAAACGTCTCACTCTGAGACCGCCGGGACGGCGAGTGCGCACTGTACAGAGCCCGGGACCGCCTCCGCCCTGCCCGCCTCAGGAGTGGGCGAGATCGTCCGGGGCGGACCTGGCGAGGTCGCCCAGGGTCGCGAGGGCCCGGGAGAGGGTCTCCTCGGTCGGCGAGGCGAGGCCGAGCCGGATCGCGTGCGCTCCGCGATGGCGGCCGACGGAGAACGCGGCGGCCGGGGTGACCGCGATACCGTGGCGCGCGGCGGCGGCGACGAAGGTGTCGGCACGCCACGGGCGCGGCAGCTCCCACCAGCGGTAGTACGACCCGGGCGCGCTGCGGGTCACGAAGTCACCGAGGTGGCGCCGCGCGATCTCCTGCCGTTCCACGGCCTGCCGCTGCTTGGCCCGTACGAGTCTCTCCACGGCCCCCGCCGCCTGCCACTGGGCCATCGCCTCCAGGGGGAACCCCATGGGCCCCCAGCCCCCCGAGCGCAGAGCGGTCGCCACCCCGCCCGACACGGCGGCGGGGGCCACCGCGAACCCGAGGGACAGCCCCGGGGCCAGCCGTTTGGAGAGGCTGTCGACGAGGACCGTCCGTTCCGGCGCTCGCGACGCGAGGGGCGGCAGGTCGTCCCGGAGGAAGGCCCACACGGCGTCCTCGATCGCATGGATCCCGCACGTCAGCAGCGTCTCGGCCAACCGGTCCAGCCTGCCCGCCGGCATGGTCAGCGACAGCGGGTTGTGCAGGACGGGCTGTACGTAGACGGCGTGCAGCGGCCCGGCCCGGTGCGCCTCCTCCACTGCCTCCGGGATGAGCCCGGCCTCGTCCATGGCGAGCGGCACGAGGGTGACGCCGAGCCGGGTGGCGATCGCCTTGAGCACCGGGTACGTCAGCTCCTCCACACCCAGCCGCGCGCCCGGCCGGGTGAGCGCGGCGACGACCGCCGAGATCGCCTGGCGACCACTTCCGGCGAACAGGATCCGTGCCGGATCGGGGCGCCAGCCACCCCGTGCGAGCAGGTCGGCGGCGGCCTCCCGCGCGGCGGGGGTACCTGCCGCGCCGACCGGGCGCAGGGCCGGTTCCAGACGGCCGGGGCGCAGCAGCTCGCCGAGACCGGCGGCGAGCAGCTCGGCCTGCTCCGGCACCACCGGGTAGTTCAGCTCCAGGTCGACCCGGCTGTCGGCGGGCTCGGACAGCGCGGGCGGCGCGGCAGCGGCACCGGAGGCGTCGCGTACGAAGGTGCCGCGACCCACGTGGCCCTCGGTGACGCCCCGGCGCGCGAGCTCTTGATAGACGCGGGCGGCCGTGGAATTGGCGATGCCGCGCTGCCGGGCGAACTCCCTTTGGGTGGGCAGCCGTTCACCCGCCTCGAGCCGGCCCGCCGTGATCTCCGCGGCCACCGCGTCGGCGACGCTCCGGTAGTCCTTCACGGCCCCCACCTCCCGTACTCACCACTCGTCGCTTGCCGCTCACCACTCGTCGTTCGTCGTTCGTCGACGTGCCGTCGGCATCGAAGCACAGCATTGCACCGAGTTCAATCTACCGTATTGCACCGAGAAATGAAGTGACCTTAGAGTTGAATTGCTCCGATGCCTGGCTCCCGTAGGAGACCGGAAACGCACGGAGCGAGCGACGGAACCGACCCGGAACAGCTCCACGGAGCAGGTCACAGAGCAGAGGCGGCGCAGGGGAATGGTTGAGCTGACCGGCGTGCTCGGGGTCGCGATGGTGGCTCTGGGAATGGTGCTCACCCCCGGGCCGAACATGATCTATCTCGTCTCCCGGAGCATCACCCAGGGCCGACGCGCCGGAGTGGTCTCCCTCGGCGGTGTCGCGGTGGGCTTCCTGGCCTACCTGCTGGCGACGAACCTCGGGCTGTCGGTGGTCTTCATCGCCGTGCCCGAGCTGTACGTCGCGGTGAAGCTGGCCGGCGCGGCGTACCTGGCCCATCTCGCCTGGACCGCCCTGAAGCCCGGGGGCGTGTCCGTCTTCGCCCCGCAGGACATGCCGCACGACTCCCCGCGCCGGCTCTTCACGATGGGGCTGATGACGAACCTGCTCAACCCGAAGATCGCCATCATGTACCTCTCCCTCATCCCCCAGTTCATCGACCTGGAGTCGGGGCACGTGCTGTTCCAGGGGTTCGTGCTCGGCTCCGTCCAGATCGCGGTGGCCCTCACGGTCAACCTGAGCATCGTCGTGGCCGCCGGGTCCATCGCCGTGTTCCTCGCCCGCCGCCCCTCCTGGCTCAAGGTGCAGCGCTACATGATGGGAACGGCGCTCGCCCTCCTGGCCGTCTCGGTCGCCCTGGACACCTCGATGCCCGCCGGTTCGAGCTGATCGACGAAGGGTCGTCCGCCCTGGTGGACCGCACCCGGTCCTCAGGGTGGAGCGGGTGAGCGTTCCGCCGGCCGCCACGCGTCGGGCCCGACAGGGCGCCGCAAGCCCTGCCCGATCAGGAGTACGACTCGGCCGCGGCCGGCGGCAGGGCCGTGGCGTACGGCTTCTGAGCCCGGGGCCGCCCAGGGGGTGGGGCCTCCTACCCCGCGGCTGCGCGCCGGCGGTCGGACACGTCGAGAAGAACGCCTTCGCGGATGGCCCAGGGGCAGATGAGGACGGAGTCGAGGTCCATGGTGCGCATCGCGGTCTCGGCGACGATCGCGCCGGCCAGGCTCTGGGCCGAGCGGGCGCGCGATATGCCGGGCAGACGCGCGCGGTCGGCCGCGGGCAGACGCTTCAACCGCTTGATCGCTCGCCGCAGTGCGGCGCGGTGAAGCCGCCGCGCTCCGGTCGCACCGCCCCCGTCATCGTCCTGGGAGCACAGACGTGACAACTGCTCGAAGGTGCGCGAGGTGGCCACGACCGTGCGGGGACCGGCGTCCCGCACCTGTGCGGACAGTTCGTCCAACTGGCCCCGCACGTACTGCCGTAAGTCCTTGACCTGCGTGGGCGAGGGCGGGTCCTGACCGGCGAAGTGCTCCCGGGTCAGCCGGCCCGCGCCCAGCGGCAGGGACACGGCGACGTCCGCGGCCCCGCCGTCGCCGTACGCCGCTTCGAAGGAACCACCCCCGATGTCGAGCACCGCCAGCGGGCCGGCCCGGTGGCCCGTCCACCGCCGGGCGGCCAGGTACGTCAGCTCGGCCTCCCGCTCGCCCGGCAGCAGGCGCACCGGCACATCGCACCGCTCCCCGATCGCTTCCAGAATTTGGGGCCGGTTCGGGGCGTCGCGCACGACCGCCGTGGCGAACACGATCGGCTCGCGCACCCCCCACCGCCGGGATTCACGGCAGGCCGCCGCCACCGCGTCGGCCAACTGCCCCATCGCCGCCCGGCCCATCGTTCCGTTCCGGTCCACCTGTTGCGCCAGCCGTAGCCGCCATTTGACCGTGTGCACGGGGATGAGCCCGCGCTGCCCGACCTCGGCCACGAACAACCGCACGGTGTTGGAACCCGCGTCCACCACAGCCATCCGCATGCGAGCCGTCTGCCCACATTCACCGCCCACGATGCCGAAACGGTGCGAGCCCTGACGGAAAGAGACCCACCTGAGCGACAGCAGACCCCTGGCCCGCGTCCACGGTGCAGCGGTGCGGCGGTGTCGTGGTGTGGCGGTGACACGGTGCGGCGGTGACGCGGTGCGGCGGTGCGGCGGTGCGGCGGTGCGGCGGTGCGGCGGCGGACGGGGCCACCCGCACCCGGGGCGGATCAGGCTCGTGTGCCGGTCGGTTCGAGCTGTCGGATGCGCCCGTCGAGTTCGCGCTCGTAGAAGTCGATGAACCCGTCGGGGTCGGGGCCGGCGTTCTGCATGACCAGCCTGTCGAACCCCGCGTCGACGAACTGCTGCGCCACCTCGATGTACCGCGCCGGCTCCGCGCCGCAGGCGAACTTCTCCAGGATGTCCTCCTCGCGCACGGTGGTGGTCGCGGCGTCGAAGTTGACCGGGTTGGGCAGCTCGCTCATCACCTTCCACCCGGTCAGGGCCCATCGCGAGGTCTCGAGGGCGGCTTGCGCGGCGGTGTGCGCGTCGGGGGCCCAGGCCATGGGGACCTCCGCGTAGCGCGGGCCGGTGCCGCCGGCGTCACGGTAGTGCTGGACGATGCCGGGCTTGTCCTCCGTGGCGAACAGCCCGTCGCCCAGTTCGGCGGCGATGCGCGTCGACGCCCGGCCGCTGGCGGCCACCGCGATCAGAGGCAGCTCCTGGGGAAGGTCGAAGATACGGGCGTCCCGCAGCCGCAGGTGCTTGCCCTCGTAGGACCGGTAGCCCCCGCTCCACAGCAGCCGGATGATCTCCAGTGCTTCGGTGAGCATGTCGTGCCGGGCGCTGACCGAGTCGGGAAAGCCGAGGCCGACGACGTGCTCGTTGAGCCGCTCCCCCGAACCGACGCCCAGGACGAAGCGGCCCTCCGACAGCAGGGCGAGGGTCGCGGCCGCCTGAGCGATGACGGCGGGGTGATAGCGCACGGTGGGGCACGTCACGCCGGTCGCCAGCCCGATGCGCGAGGTCTTGGCCGCGATACTCCCCAGCACCGTCCAGGCGAACGGCGAGTGTCCCTGGTTGTCCAGCCAGGGGTGGTAGTGATCACTGATCTCCACGAAGTCGAACCCCGCCTGCTCGGCGAGAACGGCTTGCCTGACCAGCTCCGCCGGGCCGAACGCCTCGGCCGCCAGCTTGTATCCCACCTGCATGTGGTCCTCGTTTCGCATGCGTCACGGTCGCCCTGTGCGCACAGGGTTACCCCTGGTCGCTCTGTGCGCACAGGGGTACCCCCTGACCTCAGTGCGTAACGCCTGCCTCCCCAGCACCGGCCCCGCCGGCCATCGCCGGGGCCGCACGCGTTTCACGGCCGGTATTCGGTGTACCCGTACGGGGCGGCGGCCCCGCCGCTCCGTCAGCGGGAGACCGTGCCGCCGAGCCGCCCCGTGACGGGCCGGGGAGACGGCGGGGAGGGCCGCGGGAAAGAGCAGGCAGGACAAGGACGGAGTTCTCATGGCCAGTACGAAGGTGTCCGACTACATCCTCCAGCGACTGCGTGAGTGGGACGTGACCCACGTCTTCGCCTACGCCGGCGACGGCATCAACGGTCTGCTGGCGGCCTGGGGGCGGGCGGAGAACAAACCGAAGTTCGTCCAGGCGCGCCACGAGGAGATGTCCGCCTTCCAGGCCGTCGGATACGCCAAGTTCTCCGGAAAGGTCGGGGTGTGCGCGGCCACTTCGGGGCCGGGCGCGATCCACCTGCTGAACGGCCTGTACGACGCCAAGCTGGACCACGTACCCGTGGTGGCGCTGGTGGGGCAGACCGACCGGACCGCCATGGGTGGCTCGTACCAGCAGGAAGTGGACCTCCAGAACCTCTACAAGGATGTGGCCTCCGAGTTCTGCGAGACGGCGACCGTGCCGGAGCAGCTGCCGAACCTGATCGACCGGGCGATGCGCACCGCGTACGCCAAGCGCACCGTCACCGCGGTCATCCTGCCCGCCGACGTCCAGGAGCTGGACTACGACCCGCCGCGCCACGCGTTCAAGATGGTTCCCTCCAGCCTGGGCCTGAGCCGCTACGCCCCGGTGCCGGCCGACGAGGACATCCAGCGCGCCGCCGACGTTCTGAACGCCGGGGAGAAGGTCGCCGTCCTGATCGGTCAGGGCGCGCGCGGGGCACGGCAGGAGGTGGAACGTCTGGCGGACGTCCTCGGCGCCGGGGTGGCCAAAGCCCTCCTGGGCAAGGACGCCCTCCCCGACGATCTGCCGTATGTGACCGGCTCCATCGGACTGCTGGGCACCCGCCCCTCCTACGACCTGATGCAGGGGTGCGACACCCTGCTGATGATCGGTTCCAGCTTCCCGTACACGCAGTTCATGCCGGAGCTGGACCAGGCGCGGGCGGTCCAGATCGACATCGACCCGCACATGATCGGTCTGCGCTACCCGTTCGAGGTGAACCTCGTCGGCGACTCGCGCGAAACCCTGCAACGCCTCCTGCCCCGACTGCACCGCAAGGAGAGCCGCGGCTGGCGGCACGAGGTGGAGAAGAACGTGGCGCGCTGGTGGGAGGTCATGGAGCGCCGCGCCGGCGTGGACGCCGACCCGATCAACCCCGAATACGTCGTCCACGCCCTGGACGCCAAGCTGCCCGACGACGCGATCCTCACCGCCGACTCCGGCTCGGCCGCCAACTGGTACGCACGCCACCTGCGCCTGCGCGGACACATGCGGGGCTCCCTGTCCGGCACCCTGGCCACGATGGGGCCCGGCGTGCCGTACGCCATCGGCGCCAAGTTCGCCCACCCCGACCGGCCCGCCATCGCGCTGGTCGGCGACGGTGCCATGCAGATGAACGGCATGATGGAGATGGTGACCGCGGCGAAGTACCACCATGAGTGGTCCGACCCGCGGCTGATCGTCGCCGTACTGAACAACAGCGATCTGAACCAGGTCACCTGGGAGATGCGGGCCATGTCGGGAGCCCCGCAGTTCGAGGAGTCCCAGCACATCCCGGACCTGCCCTACGCGGAGATCGCCAAGCACATGGGGCTGGACGGCGTACGGGTGGAGAAGCCCAAGCACGTCGAGGCCGCGTGGGACCGTGCGCTCGCCGCCGACCGCCCCTTCGTCATCGACTTCCGGACCGACCCGGCCGTCCCGCCCATCCCGCCCCACGCCTCCCTGGACCAGATCACGGCCGCGGCGACCGCGGTCCTCAAGGGCGACAGCGACCGCGGGGCGATGGTGAAGCAGGGCTTCAAGGCGAAGGTGCAGGAGATGCTGCCGGGCGGCCGGCCCCGCTCCGACGGGCGGTAGCCCCGCCCCGGCGGGCGACCGCCGGTCCTCGTGCGCCACGGAGTCCTGCCGGCGGGCCGCGCCCGGCGGGAGCGCCGGGCGGGAGCGCCGGGCGGGCCGAGGTTGAGCTGGCCGGGCGTGCCCGGGTCGGATTGAGCCGACTGGACGCGCTGAACTGGCCGCCTCGGTGCGGCGGTCGACGGCGTCCTCCACCGGCCGCCCGTCGGAGGGCTCGGCCGAGCGGTTCGACCTGACCGCGTTCGCCGGGCGGATCGCCGGCCGCGCCGGTACGGACGAGGACGCGGCCCTGCGT
Organism: Streptomyces sp. NPDC007346; assembly: GCF_040703535.1. Classification (NCBI taxonomy): domain Bacteria; kingdom Bacillati; phylum Actinomycetota; class Actinomycetes; order Kitasatosporales; family Streptomycetaceae; genus Streptomyces; species Streptomyces sp. NPDC007346. The sequence continues at coordinate 74,231 of NZ_JBEYKR010000003.1, read as the reverse complement.
GAGGCCGCCGCCGTACTGGAGGTGCTCGACGCCTCACTCGCTCCGGAGCTGATGGAGCACGTGGGCGCGGCACTGCCGGCGGACATTCGCGCGTTGCTGCCCGTGGACCGTGCCGCCGACGAGGAAGGCTGAGGCCGCGACGGGGCACGCGCAGGTACGCACGTAGGCACGCAGATACGCACGCGCTCAGGCACTCAGGCACTCAGGCACTCAGGCACTCAGGCACTCAGGCACTCAGGCACTCAGGCACTCAGGCACTCAGGCACTCAGGCACTCAGGCAGGACGGTACCGCGCCGTCGTGGCGGACTTGCCCTTCGGGCCCCTCGGGCGGTCCACCCCTCGGGGCGGTCCTACCCCTCGGGCCGATCGGATGTCGGGCCCGAGACCTCGTTCAGGGTCTCGATGACCTCCTCGTCACTCACCTGCTCGAAGTCGTCGTACCAGAAACCCACCGCCCGGAAGTCCGGCGGCTGCTGGAGGCAGACGATGTCGTCGGCCTCCGAGCGCATCTCGGCCACGGTCTCGGGAGCGCCTACGGGGACGGCGAGGAGCAGCCGGGCGGGTCCCTGACGGCTCAGGTGCCGCAGGGCGGCGCGTGCGGTGGCGCCGGTGGCCAGGCCGTCGTCGACGACGATGACGGCGCGGTCCTCGATGTCGGGCGTCGGCCGGTCGCCGCGGTAGAGCAGGGCGCGGCGCCGCAGTTCCGCACGCTCACGGGCCACCTCCCCGACGAGACGGTCCTCGCTGAGGCCGAGCATCTCCAGTGCCCGCCTGTCGAAGAGCGGCGGGTCCTCGCCGACGATCGCGCCGATGCCCGTCTCCGGGCGGCCCGGAAGGCCGATCTTCCGCGCGACGAGCACGTCCAGCGGTACGCCGAGGGCCTGGGCGGCTTCGGCGGCCACCGGTACCCCACCGCGGGGCAGCGCGAGGACGAGGGGCTGTCGCACGCCCTGGTCGGATGCCCACTCCTTGAGCCGAACACCGAGTTGCCGGCCTGCTTCCCCGCGATGACGGAATCCCATGATGGAGGTCTGCCTCTCTCGCTCGGGGCTCGAAGGGCCCTCGTGGCTCCGTCCGGTCCGGGATGCCGCTCACCGGACCGGACGGGCCAGGAGGGCCCGGCTCTCACGGTCGACCTGCTGAGCCTCTCCGGTGGGTACGACGACGACCAGGACCCGCGCCCCGGGCTCGCTGATGATGTCGGGACGCTCGGCGACGAGCGCCCGCAGGCCGCCCGTGAGACCGAGCGTGGCCAGCCCGGCGCACACCTCCTCACGCACCTCGGGCTGGTCCTCGCCGATCTCCCCGGTGAAGACGAGGGCGTCGAGCCGGTCGAGGGACGCGGCCATCGCGGCGACACCGCGACGGCAGTGATGGGTGAAGACGTCCAGGGCGAGTGCGGCGCGCCCGTCCCCGGCCGCCCGGCCACGGACGAGGTCGCGCGTGTCGTCCGAGGTGCCGGAGAGGGCCAGCAGACCGGACTCGTGGTTCAGCGCGTCCTCGATGTCCGCGGCGGACAGACCGTGCCGGGTCTGAAGCCAGGTGAGGGCGCCGGGGTCGACGCTGCCGCTGCGGTGGCTCATCACCAGCCCCTCCAACGGCGTGAACCCCATCGTCGTGTCGACGCTGCGGCCGTCGCGCACCGCGCAGGCGGAACAGCCGCCACCGAGGTGCACGACCACGAGGTGCAGCTGATCGGGGCGGCGGCCGAGAAGCCCGGCGGCCTGTTCCACGGCCCAGGCGTAGGACAGCCCGTGGAAGCCGTAGCGGCGGAGCCCGTACTCCTCGCGCCAGGTGGCGGGCACCGCGTACTCCCGTGCGGCGGCGGGCAGGCCGGCGTGGAAGACGGTGTCGAAGCAGGCGATGTGCGGGACGTCGGGCAGCAGCTCCCGGGCAGCGTCCAGAACGGTGAGGGCCGGCGGGACGTGCAGCGGCGCGAGGTCGGCCACCCGGTCCAGGCGGGCGCGGACATCGTCGTCGACCAGGGTGTGGCGGCGCAGTTCCGGTCCGCCGTGGACGAGGCGGTGACCGACGGCGACGGGAGCGGGGGCCTCGGCCAGCACCTGCCGCAGCGCCTCCGGGGCGTCCTCGCCGGGCGGGGAGTCGCCGCGGTGTTCGGCAAGGAACTCGCCGCCGTCACCGAAGACGGTCAGACGCAGGCTCGACGATCCCGCGTCGGCCACCAGGACCGGGCTGTCGCTCCGTGCGCACACGTTGATCCCTTCCTTCGGCCCGAGAACACACCACGGCAGATGTCACGGCCCCGGCAGGGGGCGCGGGCGTGCCGCGCACCGAGTACCCGCCCCGGCCTGGCAGGAAACGAAGAGATTCGCGAGCGGTCAGTTCTCCCACCGGGGCTCGAGCGCGCGTCGCGGACGGCCGCGGCTCGGTGGTCCGCTGCCGTCCTACGCCAGGGGCGCGCCGGTGTCCTGTCCAGGACGTATGCGGCGACGCGGATGACTTCGACGTCAAAAAGTCACCGTGGTCACGGAGGGCGAGGGGTACGGCACCACGCTGCTGCCCCTCGACGACGCCCTAAGGGAACGCACCGACGAGGACGGGTACGCCGACAGCAATGCCGCCTTCACAGGGGTGAGCTGCGCCGATTACACAGGTCGCTTCACCACCGACGACGTGCGTCGGCATCTTCCCGAGTTCCGCAGGGCATCCGCTGTCGTCGGCAACTGGATGGCCTGGTCACTGCTCCACTGCTCCACTGCACCTGCTGGCCCGTGGCCGGCCACGCCCCCACCGTCGATGTGACCGTCGACGGTGAAGGAGACGGCACCTACGGCGTCAACGACTGCCTGACCGGACTGGTCGACAAGTACCTGCTCGACGGAACGGTCCCGAGGAACGACACCACCTGCTCGTGACGGACGCCCCTTCGCCCACCGCGCCGGGCCTGTCCAGTGGGAGAGGACGTTTCCCGAGGTCCGGCCGACGGGCACGCTGATCGGCGATCTGCCGCGCGACCGGATCGTCGTCGGTGATGCACAGCACCGGCAGCGCCATCTCAGCCACTCACACGCCGCGTTCATGCTCACGGACGTAGGTGTAGTTCGGAGGAAGCCGGTGAGGGCCGGCAAGACCTGCCCGCTTGCGGTCGTAGACGTACGCGGCCTCTGCCGCCGGACTCGCCTTCTTGCCCAGGTGACCGATGCGCATCAAGTGCCCTGCCACTTGGTGGGCTTCGACTTCCCTCACTCCCTCCTGCCCCTCCGCAGCGCGAACGTCCGTCTCCTTCGCATCCCGCACGTTGGGGGCGTAGCAGAGCAGATCGACCGGAGTTCCTCCGGAGCGGGCCGGATAGGTCAGTACACCGCGAGAGTTGATACTGCCCGTTTCCCATGTCAGCAGCCCACGGCTCAGCAGGTACTCGATCGCCGCATCCAGTTCCTGCGCCGTGGGGCGCTTCGGCCCGGCACCAGCGTGCTCGCCGGCGTTGCGCACCAGCGCCGGTCTCGGGAGCAGTGCGCGGCCGTACTCATCGAGGTACCCCAATTCGCGGAGTGTGATCAGCACGATTTCCTCCGGCTGATCCGCTCGCAGGTCAGCCGCCGCGAGGTCACGCGTCATGACCCTCGGGTCGTACTCGTACAGGACGACCGTGCCGGCGACCACGACCGGTGGGCGCAGCACGGTGCAGGTGAGGGAAAGCCGCGATTTCAGCCGCTCCTTCCAGCAAACCCGCAGGCGGGTTCCCGGCAGGATCGAGGGATGCCATCGCACCCCCGTCAGCATCGGCCGGGTGCCGCCCTGGCCGAGGGATATCCCGTGCTGGTAGTCGAAGGCATCCCTTTCACTCCGTTTTCTGTGGATGAAGGCAAGGTTGAGCGGACTGTCCGGAATCCTGGATACCGCCTCGTCGGGCACCGGACACGTACCACCCAACAGGTTCTCCGCCCGTACAGTGACACTCCACTCGACGGTGAGCTCCGAGGCCGTGATGCCGTACGGCCGCCCCCAGCCATCCTGCTTCACCACCGCCTGCGCGGGATCCGGCGCCTGAGGTCCCGCCGGGCGGGGTCGCTCGACGTCGGCCTGCCCGGTGTTCATGCGGCCGTAGCACCCATTGCAGAACAGCGCTTCACCGTCGAACGCCACCAGGCGCGCCTTCTTGGTGCCCAGGCACCGCGAGCACGTGAACTCCGCGGGGGAAGCCAGACGCACACGCTGAAGACTGCCCTTGCTCGGATACCGCTTCGCGATCTCCTGACCGAGCACCGTCTCGTTGGCATTCATGACAGATATCCCCCCGAACCCTGCCGACCCCAGCTACGAAAGGGCCCCGGCGGGTGCGATGCGCAACCCGGGGGCGCACTTCCACCAAGGGAAGAGGCGGACAGCCTACGGCGGCCCCCTGCCCGGAACAAGATCAAGGAATCGGGGACACGTTCCGGCAGTACCGATCTCAACGGCTGGGCGCCCACCGCGTCCGGCCGGCAGGCGAAGATGTGCGCGGTGCCGTGGCGGAAGACCGCGAGGTCTCCCGCGCTCAGGTGGATGGGCGGAGAGTCGTCCTGGAAGTCGACGAAGCACTCGTTGTTCAGCATGTAGTGGAGTACCGCACAGGGGTCTTCCTCCCCTTGGATGCCCCCTTCACCGCCGGCCTGCCACCGGCTGTGGAAGATCTCGCTGAGCCTGAAGGCTGCTTCACGGGGGGAATGAAAAATGATGGCTTTCGGCGGCTCCGCTCTGACCTGCGCAGCAGGCTCACGACGACCGAACATGCCGGGCACCGTGGTCGGCATCGGGTGCAGACGGTCCGGGGCCGACTCGGCGCCTGTCGGACGGGGACGGAAGGCCCTTCGCCGGTGGTCGTCCCACCCGCGAAGGCCCCTCCCCGTCGGTGTGTCGCCGGGCTACGGCGCGTCCGTGAGCACCTCCGTCGCCATGCCCATGTGCAGCCGGCGGGTGTGGTCGACCGTGCGTACCGGCCCGGTCAGCGTGACCCTGGCCGTCAGGCGCGTGTCGGTGCTCGACGCGCTCAGCCGCAGTTCGAGGTCGCCCGGTTCGACGATCCGGTGGCCGTCGCGGCCCGTGAAGGACGCGAGGTCCGCCGGGACCGTCATCCGCACCCTGGCCGCCCGTCCGGGCGCCAGGTCGAGGCGTACGTACCCGATGAGGCGCTGCACCGGCTGGACCACGGAGGCGACCGGGTCGTGCAGATAGACCTGGAGCACCTCGGTCCCCGGCCGCGCACCGGTGTTGCGGACGGTGCAGGAGAGCGCGAACTCCCCTTCCGTGGAGGCCCGTCCGCGCTCCACGACGAGGTCGCTCCACTCGAAGGCGGTGTACGTCAGACCGTGGCCGAACCCGAACGCCGGGGTCGGATCGACGCTGGACACATCGCTGGAGTGGCCGAGCCGCGCCGCCAGGTAGGTGGAGGGCTGGGAGCCGGGGTGGCGCGGCACGCTGACGGGCAGCCGGCCGGACGGTTCGGTGCGGCCGCTGAGCACCGAGGCGATGGCCCTCGTCCCCTCCTCGCCGGGGAAGAACGACTGCACCACCGCGGCCGCCTCGTCCGCCGCACGCCCCAGGGCGTAGGGGCGGCCGGCGAGCAGGGTGACGACGACGGGGGTGCCCGTGTCGAGGAGGGCGTCGAGCAGCTGCTGCTGGACGCCGGGGAGCGCCAGGCTCTCCGCGTCGCAGCCCTCCCCGCTCGTACCGCGCCCGAAGAGGCCGGCCCGGTCGCCGGGTGCGACGATCACGAGGTCGGCGCCCCGGGCCAGTTCGACGGCCTCGCCGAACCCGCCGGTGTCCGGGCCGTCGATGTCCGCACCCCGCGCGGTGACGATCTCGCTGTCGGGGAACTCCGCCGCACACGCCTCGCGCAGGGTGGGCAGTTCGATGCCGAGCGGGGTGTCGGGGTGCCGGCCCCCGACGTGGACGGGAAAGGCGTAGCAGCCCAGGACGGCCGTCGGGGTGTCGGCGTTGGGCCCGACGAGTGCGATACGGGCGGGGGCTCCGGCGTCCGCGTCCGCCGCCAGGGGCAGGGTGCCGTCGTTGCGCAGGAGTACGACGGCCTGTTCGGCGACGCGGCGGGCGAGCGCGCGGTTCTCGTCGGTGTCGAGACGGACGGTCCCGCGCAGCGCCTCCGAGTCCCCGCCCGTGGAGCCGTCCGTGGAACCGTCCGCGCCCGCGGCTCCGCTGAGCACCGGCGGCACCGGCCGCCAGTCGGCGTCCAGCAGCCCCAACTGGGCTTTCTGGACCAGCACTCGGCGTACCGCGCGGTCCACCAGCGCCTCGGGGACGAGGCCCTCGGCGAGCGCGTCGGTCAGCGGGCCGCCGAACGTCTTGACGGTCGGCAGCTCCACGTCCACACCCGCGTCGAGCGCTGCCCCGGCCGCTTCCCCGAAGGTCCCCGCCACCCCGTGCAGCGTCTTCAGGAACGCGATGCCGAAGTAGTCCGCCACAACGGTCCCGTCGAAGCCCCAGGTGTCCCGGAGCAGGCCGGTCAGCAGCGGCCCGTCGGCCGCGGAGGGGATTCCGTCGGTGTCGGTGTAGGCGTGCATGACGGACCGTACGCCGCTCTCGCGTACGGCCATCTCGAACGGGGTCAGGATGATGTCGGCCCGCTCCCGCGCGCCCATGGCGACGGGGGCGAGGTTGCGGCCCGCCCGTGAGGCGGAGTACCCGGCGAAGTGCTTGAGCGTGGCGACGATCCCGGCCGACTCCAGTCCCCGTACGTAGGCGGTGGCCACCGTCCCCACCAGGTACGGGTCCTCGCCGATCGTCTCCTCGACGCGGCCCCAGCGTGCGTCGCGTACGACGTCGAGTACGGGGGCGAGCCCCTGGTGCACGCCGACCGAGCGCATGTCGCGGCCGATCGCGGCGGCCATCTCACGGACCAGTTCCGGATGGAAGGTGGCGCCCCAGGACAGCGGCACCGGATAGGCGGTCGCGCCCCAGGTGGCGAAGCCCGCGAGGCATTCCTCATGGGCGAGGGCCGGTATGCCGAAGCGGTTCGCCCCGGCGATGCGCTCCTGGGTGCGCGACAGCGAGAGGGCGCCCAGGGCCGGGTCGACCGGGGCCGTTCCGAACGGGCGGGTCAGCTGGCCGAGGCCGTGCGGAAGCAGGTCGTCGAGGGCGACGGCCTCCTCCATGTCGTGCTGGAACGGCGCGACTTCGGCGCCCTCGTCGGAGGCGCCCACCCAGACGCCGAAGAGCTGGGAGATCTTCTCCTGGAGGGTCATGGCGGCGATCAGGGCGTCGGCCCTGGCCTCGGGAGTGAGGGTGGGATCGCGCCAGGGCCCGGTGCGGTGGTCCGGGGCGCCGGAGAGCGGCGTCCGAGAGTCGGTGGCCTCGGCGGGTGTCTGCACGCCGGCGTTGTCGATGTTGGCGGTCACTTTCCTCCTACCCCCATGAGCCCCTGTACCAGGGCCCGACGTGCGAACAGGTAGACGATCAGGATGGGAAGCATGGACAGGACGACGGCGGCGAGCAGACCGGGGGTGTCGACTCCGCGTTCCGTCTGGAAGTCGTAGAGCCCCAGGGTGATCACCTTGGTCTCCACCGACTGCGTCAGGACGAGGGGGAACAGGAAGCCGTTCCACGCCTGGAGCGCGGAGAAGACGATGATCGTCGAGACCCCGCTCCTGGACAGCGGCAGCACCAGCTGGAAGAAGACCCGCCGGGGCGAGGCACCGTCCATCGTCATGGCCTCGTACAGATCGGGGGTGATGTCACGCATCACGCCCGTCAGGATCAGGGCGCACACCGGCATGGCGAAGGCCGCCGTCGGCAGGATGACGCCGATGAGGTTGTCGTAGAGACCGGCCTCGCTGATGATGAAGAACATCGGGACGATGACCGCCTGCGAGGGGATCGCCAGGCCCAGGAGGAACAGCCGGAAGACCGTGGTGGTGGTCCGGCCCTGGCTCCTGACGATGGTGTACGCCAGCGGCGGGACGAGAAGTACGACGATGCCCACGACGCACACGGTGACGATGACCGTGTTGAGGAAATACTGCGCGAAGCCGCTGTCGAGGTCGTTGACGTAGTTGTCGAGCGTGAAGTGCTTCGGAAAGGCCAGTGGGCCGTTGGCCGCGTAGTCGGGGCGCGACTGGAACGTGGCGACGAGCATCACGTACAGCGGCAGCCCCACCACCAGGAGCCAGACCAGCGAGCCGAAACCGGCGAAGTAGTTGGGACGGCTCTTGCTCACAGTCCCTCCATGGTGCTGCGCATCTTGTCGTAGCCCGAGAGCCGCACCACGATCAGCGAGATGACCGTGGAGACGAGGACCAGGAGGAGGGCGATGGCGGACGCCGCTCCGTAGTCGAAGCTCTTGAACGCCTTCTGGTACATGTAGTACGCGCTGATGGTGGTGTCGCTGCCCGGTCCGCCCTGGGTCAGGATGAGGACGGTGTCGAAGGTCGTGAGTCCGCCGACCACCATCAGGATCATCGAGGTGATGATCGAGTTGCGCAGCTGCGGCAGCGTGATGTGGAAGAACTGCCGTACCGTGCCCGCGCCGTCGATCTGCGCCGCCTGGTAGAGGACCGGCGGTACCGCGCGCGCCGCGCCCTGGTAGATCAGCGTGTGCAGCGGGGTGAACTGCCAGGTGCTGACGAAGACCAGGACGCCGATCGCGGTGGCCTGCGTCCCGAACAGGTTGCCGTCGCCGAACAGCCATGTGGCGTGCGCGGGGACACCGAGATTGGGGTCCAGGACGGCGCGCCACAGCACGGACACGGCCGCGACGGACAGCAGCAGCGGGACGAAGTAGATGGCGGACAGGACGGCCCGGTTGCGCTGGTGCCCCGCCGCCCAGACCCCGAGCAGGATGCTCAGCGGGGTCTGGACGGCGACCCCGAGCACGGTGAGCAGGACGCTCAGCCACAGGCTCTTGACCATGACGGGGTCGTCGAGAAGCGTCCTCCAGTTGTCGAGGCCGGCGAACTCCGGATCGCTCAGACCGTCCCAGCTGGCGAAGGAGAGTACGGCGACCATGATGAGCGGGACGATGGCGAAGAGGCCGAAGAAGACGGCGGCGGGGACCGCCCAGAGGAATCCCGGGCGGCCCGCTCCGGTGCCGGACGAGCCGGCCCTCTTGACCGTCCCGCTGTCCGCCGGGGGTGTCGCGGTTCGGGTCATGTCAGGTGTTCCGCGTCCGGATCTCAGTGCGCTCACGAGGTCGGCAGCGCCTGCATGGCCTTGATGAAGGCGTCCTCGTCCATCGAGCCGTTGAAGAACTGCTGGAGGGACTGGTACATCGTGGTGGCCGCCGACTGGGGGTACGCCTGGTCCCAGGAGAGCTGGAACGCCGGGGCCGCCTTGACCATGTCGTACTGGAACTTCGCGAACTCGGGGCCGGCCGCGGTGTCCAGGAAGCCTTCGGTGTTCGTCGTGGTGGGCAGGTTGCCGATGTCGAGCTGCGCCTTGACGAACTGGTCCGAGTACATGAGCTTCAGGAACTCGGCGACGACCTGCGGGTGCTTCGTCTTCTTCAGCACGGAGTAGAAGTTGTTGGTGTTGCCGACGACGTTCGCCCGGTCGCCCTTGCCGCCTTCGACGGAGGGGAAGGCGCTGTATCCGAGGTCGCTCCTGGCGAACTCGGGGTGCGCGTCCTGCTGCGTCGAGTACGCCCACGAGCCCATCAGCTCGAAGCCGGCCCTGCCCGTCGCCAGGAGCGTGGGGGAACCCTGGTCGGTGAACTTCACCGAGTCGTAGTTGGTGCCGAAGGCCCCGGCGTCCACCAGCTCCCTGATCTTGCCCAGGGCCTTCCGGCTCTCCGGGCTCGCCCAGGCGTCCTTGTCGCCGTCCAGGGCCTTCTGGAAGAGCTCCGGGCCGGCGATGCGGTCGTACAGGTACTCGAACCACATCAGCGTCGGCCACCGGTCGCCGCCGCCCAGCGCGATCGGGGTGACGCCGTCGGCCTTCAGCGCCTCGACCGCCGCCAGCAGGTCGTCCCAGGTCTCGGGGGGTTCGACGCCCGCCTTCTCGAGGACCTTGCCGTTGTTGAAGAGCAGCACGGGCTGCGTACCGCGCATCGGGATCCCGTAGGACGTGCCGTCGACCACCGCGCTGTTGAACACCGACGGCAGGAAGTTCGCCTTGAGGCCCGGGTCCTCGGCGATGAAGGGGTCCAGCGGGAGCAGCAGACCGGCGTCGACGAACGGCTTGATGCTGCCGCCGCCCCAGTTGAAGAAGACGTCCGGCGCCTGCTTGCTGTTGATGATCGTCTGCAGCTTGGCCTGGTAGTCGGCGCCCGGGATCGTGTCCAGGACCACCTTCACCTTCGACGTCTTGTTGAAGGTGGCGACGAGCTCCTTCTCCACCTTGTTCGCCGCGTCCCCGTAGACCAGGACGTGGATGGTGTCGCCGCCGGCCGCGTCGGAGTCTCCTCCGCACCCGGAGAGGGACAGCACCAGGGCCAGTGCGGCACCACCGACGACGACGGTCCGCGAGAACCGTGCGCGTTGCTTCATCGGCACACCTTTCGAAACTTTTTCGGTACGGTTACCGAAACTTCTTGAGTCGGGACGCTAGGACTCCTCATCTGGGGGGTCAACCCTCGGTCACCGCGTTATCAAAGCGTTACACCTGAGAGGCAGTCGCCTCCGTGCTTTATGCTCCTGGCCATGCGCGATGACGAGAAAACGGGCCGCATCACCCTGGCCCAGGTGGCCGAGCGGGCCGGCGTCTCCATTTCGACAGTTTCGAAGGTCCTCAACGGGCGGCAGGACGTGGCGCCCCCCACGAGGGTCAAGGTGGAGCGCCTGCTGGAGGCCCATGCGTACCGGCGCACCACGCGGTCGGCCGGCGAGGCGCCGCTCATCGAGATCGTGTTCCACGAGCTGGAGAGCATCTGGGCGATGGAGCTGATCCGGGGGGTGGAGAACGTCGCCAAGGCCCATGGCGCCGGGGTCGTCCTCACCGAAAGCGGAACCCGCCACTCGCCCGGCCCCGACTGGATGGAGGCGATGCTCCAGCGTCGGCCGCTCGGTGTCGTCCTGGTCTTCTCGACCCTGCCCGGCGAAGTGAAGGAGCAGCTCAGGGCGCGTTCGATCCCGTTCGTCATCATCGACCCGGCGGGCGACCCCGACCCCGACGTGCCCTCGGTCGGCTCGGCCAACTGGAACGGCGGACTGGCCGCCACCCGCCACCTCATCGAGTGCGGGCACCGGCGCATCGGGGTCATCACCGGCCCCGAGGACATGCTCTGCTCCCGCGCCCGGCTCGACGGCTACCGGTCGGCGATGACCATGGCGGGGCTGGAGGTGGACCCCGGCCTCATCCTGTTCGGCGACTTCCATGTGGAGGGCGGGTACGACCGCGCCACCGAGATGCTGTCCCGGCCCCGGCGGCCCACCGCGATCTTCGCGGGCAGCGACCTCCAGGCACTCGGCGTGCTGGAAGCCGCCCGGGTGCACGGCCTGCGCGTCCCCCACGACCTCTCGGTGGTCGGCTACGACGACGTGTCCATCGCCCGCTGGGCCAGTCCGGCCCTGACCACGGTCCACCAGCCGCTGCGCCAGATGGCGGAGGAGGCCGCGCAGATGCTGATGCGGCTGCGGGCCCAGGAGCCGGTGTCCACGCGGCTGGAGCTGGCCACGAGCCTGGTCGTACGCAAGAGCACGGCGCCGCCGCCCGAGAGCTGAGCACCCTGGGGCCCTGGTCCGTGGCCGGTGAAGGCGGCCGGGCCCCCCTCCCGGGCGACCGGGCCGAACGTTCCCGACTCCGCCCCACTCCGCATCGGAAGGCCCAGCACATGACTCTGTTCGAGCGCGATTTCGTCGCGGCGGGTTCCGTCGAACCGCCCGGGGACGACACGGGGCGCATGCTCCAGATGATGACGGGGTACTGGGTGACCCAAGTGGTGCGGACCGCAGCGGAGTTACGCATAGCCGACCATCTGTACGGCGACGGTGCCACGCCCGCGGACGTGGCTGCGGCGGAGTCGCTGGACCCGGACTCCACCTTCCGGTTCCTGCGGGCGTGCGCATCCCTCGGGCTCGCCGCGTCGACGGACGGGAAACGGTTCGTCAGTACGTCCTTGCTGGAGACGCTGCGCACCGACGCCCCCGGTTCCTTACGGGAGTTGGCGCTGTGGGGCGGGGCCGAGTCGCACTGGCTGCCCTGGGGGCGGCTGTCGGACGCGATCCGCACCGGCACCCCTCAGGCGGAGGCCGCCCTCGGCGCGCCCTTCTTCGACTGGCTTGCCGCCGCCCCGGCGGAGGCCGGGGTCTTCACCGACGCCATGACGGCCATGACCCGGTCACTGGCCCACCGGCTGGCGGACGTGATCGGCCTCGAGGGCTCCGAAGTCGTCGTGGATGTCGGCGGAGCCGGCGGCAACCTCGTCCAGACGCTCATGCGGCGGCACCCCGGACTGACCGGCGTGGTCCTCGACCTTCCGCACGCGAGCCCCGAGGCGGAGGCCTCGGCAGCGGGTCTGGGCGTCGCGGACCGGTTCACCTTCGTCGGCGGCGACTTCTTCGAGCGGGTGCCGTCCGGCGATGTGCACCTGCTGAAGTTCGTCCTGCACGACTGGGACGACGACGCCTGTGTGCGCGTCCTGCGCAACTGCCGGGAAGCGCTCAATCCGGGTGGCCGCGTGCTGGTGATGGAGCTCGTCGTGGACGAGGTGGGCACCCCCGGTCTGGAGCCGCTGATGGACCTCAACATGATGGCGCTGTCGACCGGGCGCGAGCGCAGCCTCAAGGAATTCGGGAAACTCTTCCAGCGGGCCGGTCTGACGCCGACCAGAACGAGGTCATCCGCTTCCCGGGTCTCCGTCCTGGAGCTGGTGCCCACTCAGCTCCCGGCCAGGAGACCGGAATTGGCACCCTGAAGCCTCGCGCGTCTCGTCGGCCTCCATCACCGTGCGTATCGCCTGCCCGGAATTCCGCCGCGCACAAGTACGTTTGCTGTGCCACGGCCCTCAACTGCCCCTCCGCGCAAGGCTCCACGTCCCGAGGGAAAGCCCAGGTGCCGGGCCCCCGAAGAGGAAGGAAAGCCTCCGTAGGAAGGCGAACTCTTTACTTGAAGTACACGGCGGGATCGGGTCCAATGGGTCAGCTTCGCTAGGTGCAATGACCACGGAAAGCCCATCATGACCCACTCCAGCCAGTTATACGCGACTGTCTCGCAGCCCTGGGCGGCGAGACGGCCGCCCGTCCCTCGCGGCGACGTGGGCGGCACCGCGACCGCGCTTCCCACGGCGGCGGAGCGGGCTTGGCTCGACAGCTTCCAGAGCGCCCGTCATCTGGCCGACGCCGACGTACGACGGCACGAACGACGGAACACGCTGCACACGCTGAGGGGCCTCCAGGTGCTCGCCCGGTTCGCGGAGGAGCGGGCGGACGCGTTCGCGGCCGTGAACGGGGTGCCGCTCGCCACGGTCGAGATGATCACGCGCCGGATCGGTGACCCCCTGGTCCGTGCCCAGGCGGTGGGCAAGCTGATCGCCGCGGGCGAGCGCGGCGTGGACCTCCGGCTCGGCCCCGCCTCCTGGCTGCCCGACGGCCTGGAGGGGGCGGGGGAGATCGGCGCCGTCTTCGGCAACCTCGTCGACAACGCCCTGGACGCCGTCACCGGCACCGGGCGGCCGGAGCCCCGCGTGGAGGTCCAGCTCCGGTACGACCGGGGCACCGTCTGTCTCTCCGTGTACGACAACGGGCCCGGTGTGGTGCCCCACTTGCGCGGCTGGGTCTTCGAGCGGGGCTCCTCGACGAAACCGGCCTCGCCCGCACGCCCCCGGGGCATCGGCCTGGCGCTGGTACGCGCCGTCGCCGAGGCGCGGAGCGGATCGGTCGAGGTGGGGGGCCGGAAGGGCGGCGGCGCCGTCTTCACCGTCCGGATGTGCGCGGCCGAGCAGCCCCGGGGAGCCCGGCCGCACGAGCTGTGCCAGGTGGACGCGGGCACGTCGGGACGGCTGCGGGAGGACCGGTGATCAATGTGCTCGTCGTCGACGACGACTTCTACGTGGCGAGGATCAACGCCCATTACGTGTCCGAGATACCCGGCTTCCGGGTGGCGGGAATCGCCCACGACGCGGCTCCCGCCCTGGCGGCCGTCGAGCGCGGTGGCATCGACCTCGTCCTGCTCGACCACCACCTCCCCAACGAGAGCGGACTCTCCGTCACCCGCCGCCTGCGCGGCCTGGACCTGGACGTCGACATCGTCATGGTCACCGCCGACCGCAGACCCTCATCGGTCCTCGCGGCCCGCCGCGCGGGTGTCGTGCACTACCTCGTCAAGCCCTTCACCTGCGAGAGCCTCCGCGAGAGGCTGGAGTCGTACGCCCGGATGCGCGCCGCGTTCGACGACACCACGGAGATGGACCAGGACGCCGTCGACGCGTCCCTGGGCGGCCTGTGCACCCCGGACGCGGGGCGGAGGCTGCCCAAGGGGTTCTCCGAGCGCACCGCGGAGCTGGTCTCGCGCGTGGTCGAGGAGCACGGGGCCGGGCGCCGGCTGACCGCCCAGGAGGTGTCCGAGCTGACGCGGATCAGCCGCTCCACCGCGCAGCGGTACCTGAAGTTCCTCGCCGACATCGGGCGACTGCGGCTCACCCTCAAGTACGGCACCAGCGGCCGGCCCGAGCACCTCTACTCCCTGACCTGAACCGGACCCGGCCCGTACGCCCGGCCCACCGACGTGAACCGGACCCGGGACCGTACCGGACGCGGGCGTCTCCCCCGGACCGCCCGTGACCCCGCCGGCCTCCCGGCCGCCCTCCCCCCGGCCCAGCAAGACTCGACCACGCGACAGGAAGCCGACCGTGCCGATCCGAATTCTCCCCGCGCCCGGTCCCACCCGGATGCTGACGCTCATCACCATGGTGATGAGCCTGGGGCAGGGGTTGTGGATGGCCCTGAGCGCCATCTACGCGGTGACGGTCGTCGGCCTGTCACCCGGCGAACTGGGCGTCGCCCTGGGCGTCGCCGCCGTCCTCGTCCTGCTGTCCAGCATCCCGCTGGGCCACCTCGCCGACCGCGGGGGACCGCGCACCGTACAGCTGTGGTCCTTCCTCGCCCTGGCTCCGCTGACCGCGGCCCTGGTCGCGGCGCAGGGCTTCTGGTCGTACCTGATCGTCACCTCCGTGCAGGGGCTGGCCTACCGGGCCGGCAACAACGCCCGCAAGGCGATGATCGCGGCCAACGTGCCCCGGGCGGAGCGGGTGCACGTCATGGCATACATCCGGGCCGCGGTCAACGCGACCCTGGCGGTCGGCGCCTGTCTGGCCGGCCTCGTCCTGGTGTGGGACGAGCCCCTGGGCTACCGGAGCGCGGTCCTCTTCACCGCCCTCTGCTTCCTGATCACGGGGCTGCTCACACTCAAGGAGCCGGCGGTGCCCCCGACGCCCGCCACCCCGGGCGCGGCCTTCTCGGTGCTGCGGGACACCCCGTTCCTGGCGTTCACCGTGCTGGACGGCGCCCTCGTCACCCACGCCCTGCTGCTCGACCTCGTCCTGCCCCTGTGGGTCGTCCAGCACACGGACGCGCCGCGCTGGACGAGCGCGGCGCTGCTCCTGCTCAACACCGCCCTGGTGGTGGCCTTCCAGACCCGGGTCGCGCGCGGCGTCCGCGATCCGAGGTCCGCGTCCTACGCCAGCCTCCAGGGCGCCGGCTGCGTGGCGGGCGCCTGCCTGCTCTTCGCCCTGACCGACGGCGCGGAGGTCACCGCGGCCTGCGTGCTGCTGGGCGTCGGCGCGCTGCTGCACGCGTTCGGGGAGATCCGGCAGGCGGCGGGCAGCTGGACCATCGTCTTCGACCTGGCGCCCGACCACGCGCAGGGCCAGTACCAGGGCACGTACAAGATGGGCGGGGACATCGGCAAGATGTTCGCCCCCGCCGTCCTCACCTGGCTGATCCTCGGCCACGGCGCCCTCGGCTGGGTCGTCCTGGCCGTGGCCTACGCCGTGCTGGGCGCCGCTGTTCCGGCCGTCGTGGCCCTCGGTGCCCGCAGGGCGACCCCCGCGAAGGACCCCGCCGCCGTCTGAGCGCGCCTTCGCGACCTGCCCGTACGTCCCCACGGCGACGTGCCCCGCGCGGGCGCGTCGCCGCCGCGTCTCCGGCCGGCAGCCGCGCCGTCGGCCCATGCAGCCACAGAGTCACGGAGCCACGGAAGAGGTACTCCCCTGCCCGCCGGGCAGGGCCTCCGCCGGCCAGGGCCCCCGCCGGCTCGCGGGGGAAATGAGCAGAACACGCTTTTCCCGGCCAAGGATGTTTAGCGCGGCAGTGCGCACAACCGGGACCGGCCCCGGAGCCGTCGATAGCTTCGTGCGCAATCCGCCGTCGACGAGTTCGGACAGACATGACCACAGCATCGGACGTACGCCTGGGCGCCGGGCTCCTGAAGCACGCGCTCGTCCAGCCGGACCGGACCGCGTTGAGCCTGGGGCGCCGTGCGTACAGCTACGCCGAGGCCGCGGCCACAGCGCGCCGCTGGGCCGCGCTGCTGGTCGAGGCCACGGGCGGCCGGCCCGCCCGGGTCGGGGTCTTCGCCCACCGCAGCGAGGCCTCCTACCTGGGGGTCGCCGCCGCGCTGTGCGCGGGCGCCGCGTTCGTCCCGCTGAACCGCAGGTTCCCGGCCGAGCGGACCCGCTGGATGCTGGAGCGCGCCGACGTCGACGCGATCATCGTGGACGCCGCCTCCCTGCCCGGCCTCGCCGGCCTGCTGCGGGGCCTGCCGCGCAAGCCGGTCGTGCTGCTCCCCGACGTCGAGCGGGCCCAGGCCGGGGAGCTGGGCGACGTACGGGTCCTGGACGCCCAGGATCTGGCCGCCGCCGCGCCGCTGGAGGAGCTGCCCCCGGTCGCGCCCGAGGACATCGCCTATCTGCTGTTCACCTCGGGCAGCACCGGCACGCCCAAGGGCGTGCCCGTCACCCACGGCAACGTCCGCGCGTTCCTCGACGCCAACCAGGAGCGCTACCGCCTCACCCCCGAGGACCGGCTGACGCAGACCTTCGACCAGACCTTCGACCTGTCGGTCTTCGACCTCTTCATGGCCTGGGAGAACGGTGCCCGGCTGTGCTCGATGGACCCCATCGAGCTGCTGTCGCCGTTCAAGTACCTGGAGCGCAACGGGATCACGCTCTGGTTCTCCGTGCCGTCCGTCGCCGCCGTCCTGCGGCGACGCGGGGTGCTGCGCCCCGGGACGATGCCCACGCTGCGCTGGAGCCTGTTCTGCGGCGAGGCGCTGCCCCGCGAGACCGCCGAGGCCTGGCAGGCGGCCGCGCCGCGGTCGGTGGTGGAGAACCTGTACGGGCCCACGGAGCTGACCATCGCCTGCACGGTGCACCGCTGGGACCCGGTGACCGGGCCGGCGGCCTGCGTCCACGACAACGTACCGATCGGCCGCCCCTACCCGGGCCTGCACCCGCTGGTGATCGGCGAGGACGGGGCCCCGGTGGCGGACGGTCAGGTGGGGGAACTGTGCGTGGCGGGCCCGCAGACCACCCCCGGCTACTGGCAGGCGCCCGGACTCACCGCCGAGCGGTTCTTCCCGTACGAGGGCCGCACCTACTACCGCACCGGCGACCTGGTGTCCCGGCAGGACGATGCCTACGTCTGCCTGGGCCGCAACGACCAGCAGGTCAAGATCGGCGGCTACCGCGTCGAACTGGGCGAGATCGAGGCCGTCCTGCGGCGGGCCGGCGCCGTGGAGGCTGTCGCCCTTCAGTGGCCCGACGCCCACACCGTGACCGCCGTCGTCTGCGGCGACGTCACCCCCGCGACGCTCACCGCGGCCTGCGAGGCCGCGCTGCCGCCCTACATGACGCCCGCCCAGATCCACCTGGTGACCGAGATGCCCGTCAACGGCAACGGCAAGACCGACCGGGGCGCGCTGCGCGACCGCCTCCGGACCGGCCTGTGACCACCACCCCGTCCCCCTCCCCCGACGCGCCCCGAAGAGAGGCCATCGTGAGCACAGTCGACCAGCTCGTCGCCCGCACCCTGGGAATCACCGAGGACCGTCTCACCGCCGATCTCGCCTACCAGTCCGTCCGCGAGTGGGACTCGCTCGGCCACGTCACGCTCATGGTCGCCCTGGAGCAGGAGTACGGCGTCGAGGTCGACGACGACCTGCTGCTGGAGCTGCGCACGCTCGGTGCGCTGCGCGCCTTCGCCGACGGCCTGAGCGACCCCACGGCCACCGCGGCCACAGCCCCCGCGGGCTCCACGCCCACAGCAGGCTCCGCAGCCCCCGGAACCCGTACGGCCTCCGGGGCCCCCGACGCGCCGCCGCCCGGCTCCACCGTCCACCGGGGTCTGGAGGGCGTCACCTTCGACCACTCCGCCGTCACCCTCATCGACGGCGCCGAGGGCACCCTGGAGTACCGGGGCTACAGCATCCACGACCTGGCCGAGCACGCCTCCTTCGAGGAGGTGGCCCACCTGCTGGTCCACGGCCACCTCCCCGACGCGGCCGCCCTCGAGGTCTTCACCAAGCAGCTGCGCGCGGCCCGCGCCCTGCCCGCGCCGGTCCAGGACCTCGTCCGGTCCCTCGCGCACGCCCACCCGATGGAGGCACTGCGCACCTGCGTCTCGGCGCTCGGCGCGTTCGGCGCCCGCCGGGCGGCGGGAGCCGACGAGAGCTACGCGGAGGCCCGCGAGGCCGGGATCGAGCTCATCGCCCGCATCCCGATGATCGTCGCGGCGCACCACGCCTTCCGCAGCGGCCGCGAACCGCTGTGGCCCCGCGAGGACGCCGGCCACGCCGAGGCGTTCCTCACCGTGCTGCTGGGCGAGGAGCCCACCCCGGCCGCCGTCCGCGTCATCGACAAGGGCTTCGTCGTCCACGCCGACCACGGGTCCAACGCCTCCGCGTTCACCGCCCGCGTCGCCATCGGCTGCCGCGCCGACATGACCGCGGCGCTCACCGCCGCCATCGCCGCCTTCTCCGGTTCGGTGCACGGCGGCGCCGCCGAACGGGTCATCGGACTCGTCGACGAGGTCGGCGCCCCCGAGAACGCCGAGGCCCACGTCGCCGCCCTCCACGGGCGGGGCGAGCCCGTCATGGGCTTCGGCCACCGCGTCTACCGCACCGAGGACCCGCGCGTGCGTCACCTGCGCGCCAGCGTCGTCGAGCTGAGCGAGGAGCGCGGCGACCGCTCCGGCCTCGACATCCTGGACGCGGTCGCCGCCGCGATGCGGCCCCGGCAGCGGCACGGCGTCGCCGCCAACGTCGACCTCTACGCCGGCCTCTCCTACCGCCTCCTGGGCCTGCCGGACGACCTGGCCGTCGCCCTGTTCGTCGTCGGACGGGCGCCCGGCTGGGTGGCGCAGGCACTGGAGCAGCACGCCAACAACGTCCTGATCCGCCCGCTGCTCGCCTACGCGGGCCCGCGCGGCCTGACCTACCCCCAGGGAGCCGCACGATGAGCACCGCTTCCGTCCCGTCCTCCCTCCCGGCGCGGCTGCCGGACTTCGCCGCGGAGCACGGCTTCGACCTCGGCGCCCTCCCCTACACCGGTCGCGTCCTGCTGGAGTCGCTGCTGCGGGACGGAGATCCCGCGCAGGCCTCGGTCCTGGGCAAGCGCCTGGCGCTCGGCGAGGACCCGGCCCTGGAGATGCCGTTCCGCCCCGCCCGCATCCTGGTGCAGGACTACACGGGCATCCCGCTCCTGGTCGACCTGGCCGTGCTGCGCGACCGGGCCGCCGAGCCCGGCCGCGTCAACCCGGCCCTCCCCGTCGACGTGGTCGTCGACCACTCGGTGCAGACCGACTGGGCGGGCCGCCCCGACGCCCTGGGCCTGAACGAAGCGCTGGAGATGTCCCGCAACCGCGAGCGCTACGCGTTCCTCAAGTGGGCCGAAGGCGTCTTCGACGGGGTGCGGGTGATCCCGCCGGGGCGCGGCATCGTCCACCAGATCAACCTGGAGCAGCTGGCCACCGTCGTCGCCGAGGGCCCCGACGGCTCCCTTCTGCCCGACACCGTCCTGGGCACCGACAGCCACACCACCATGGTCAACGGCCTGGGCGTGCTCGGCTGGGGCGTCGGCGGCCTGGAGGCCGAGGCGCAGATGCTGGGCCTGGCGCAGGCGATCCGCATCCCCCCGATCGTCGGGGTGCGGCTGACCGGCACCGTCAGCCCCGGGGCCTCGCCCACCGACGTGGTCCTGGCCCTGACCCGCCGCCTGCGCGAGGAGAACGTCCAGGGCCTGATGGTGGAGTTCACCGGCCCCGGCGTCGACGAACTCTCCGCGCCCGACCGCTGCACCGTGGCCAACATGGCCCCCGAGTACGGAGCCATGTCGGCGTTCTTCCCGGTGGACGAGGAGACCCTGGACTACCTGCGGCGCACGGGACGCGACGAGGCGGCGGTGTCCCGCGTACGGGAGTTCTGCCGGGAGCAGCGCCTGCTCCGGGAGGGCGCCGAACCCGTCTTCGGGCGGACCCTCACCTTCGACCTGGGCGAGGTGGGCCCCGGCCTCGCCGGCCCCAGCCGCCCCGACCAGCGCATCTCGCTGGGCCAACTGCCCGACTCGCTGGCCGAACTCTGCCCGCGGGGCCTGCGGAGCGAGGCCGGTGTCCAGGACGGTGACCTCGTCGTCGCCGCCATCACCTCCTGCACCACGACCTCCAACCCCAAGGCCATGCTCGCCGCCGGCCTGCTCGCCAGGCGCGCCGTCGAGCGGGGCCTGCGCGTTCCCGCCCACGTCAAGACCAGCCTGTCGCCCGGCTCCCGGGCGGTCACCCGCTACCTGGCCGACGCCGGGCTCCTCACCGACCTGGAGACGCTCGGCTTCCACGTCGCCGGGTACGGCTGCATGACCTGCAACGGCGGCAGCGGCCCCCTCAACGAGGGCGTCGGCGAGGCCGTCGACCGCGGGGACCTGACCGTGGCCGCCGTACTGAGCGGCAACCGCAACTTCGCCTCCCGGGTCCACAGCCAGGTCCGCGCCGGCTACCTCGCCTCACCCGCCCTGGTCGTGGCGCTCGCCCTGGTCGGCGACGTCCGCACCGACCTGGAGAGCCGGCCGCTGGGCATCGGCCACGACGGCGACCCCGTCCACCTGCGGGACCTGTGGCCGCACGCCGGCGAGCTGCGCGAGCTGGAGGAGCGGTACGTCACCCCCGAGGTGTTCGCGCCCGACCGCACCCCGCAGCCCGCGTGGGAGGCGATCACCGCCCCCGACACCGAGGTGTACGCGTGGGACGAGGCCTCCACCTACATCCGTCCGCCCGCGTACGTGGACTCCGAGGGCGGGCTTCCCGTCCTGAACGGGGCCCGCGCCCTGGTGGCCCTCGGCGACCACGTCAGCACCGACCACATCTCTCCCGTCGGCGCCGTCTCGGCCGACTCCCCGGCCGGGGAGTACCTGCGGGAGAGGGGCGTGGCGGACTTCAACTCCTACGGCTCCCGCCGGGGCAACCACGAGGTGATGGCCCGCGGCACGTTCAGCAACCCGCGCCTGCGCAACCTGCTGGTGGGCGACGGCGACAGCGGCGGCACCACCCTGCACCTGCCCAGCGGGGAGCGGCTGCCCGTCTACGACGCCGCCCGGCGCTACACCGGGAGCGGCACCCCCCTGATCGTCCTGGCGGGGCGCGGCTACGGCATGGGCTCGTCCCGCGACTGGGCGGCCAAGGGCCCCTGGCTGCTCGGCGTCCGCGCGGTCCTCGCCGAGGACTTCGAGCGCATCCACCGGGCCAACCTGTGCGCCATGGGCATCCTGCCGCTGCTCCTGCCCGCCGGGCGGAGCTGGAGCGACCTCGGTCTGACGGGCCGCGAGGAGTTCGACGTCGACCTGTCGCAGGTGCGCGAGAGCGGCGAGGCCCACGTCACGGCCGACGGCATCGGGTTCACCGCAAGGGCGGACGTGCGGTCGGCCGGTGAGTGGGACGTCCTGCTGGCCGGCGGCACCCTGCCCTACCTGCTGCGGGCCATGGGCACACGCCAGGAGGACCCGGCATGACCCACATCCTGGACACCCTGGGCCTGCGTACGGCTGCCGAGGCCGACGCCCTGGCCGCGGGCGCGAAGACCTTCGTCCCCGTCCACACCGGCACCCACGACCTGCCCGTCGGCACCCTCCTGGACGCCCTGGCCGAGGACCCCTCGCTGCTGCCGCCGCGCACCGGCCACCTGGGGAACTGGGAGGACATCGCGGCCGGACGGGCCGGGCCGATGGACTTCAACACCGCCGTCTGCGGCGGCGGCCACGGCTACCCGCTGATCTACGGCTTCACCCGCACCGAGGCCGACACCGAGGGCGGCGACGAGGCGTACCAGCCCGGCTCCCTCATCGACCAGGGCAAGCGGCACGTCCTGCCGCTGCACACCTGGGACGGCTCCCGCTTCGTACGCCGCGACCGCGCCGCACCGCTGTTCTGCCCCCTGGTCCAGGCCGAGGTCGACGGGCAGCTCGTCCCCCTGGTCGACCTGCACAAGCAGCGGATGGCGGCCCTGCCCGGCTACCGCTTCCGGCACTGGGCCACCGCCCTGACCGACCGCGCCGGCCTCGTCACCGACATGCTCACCCTGCTCCTGGAGCAGGCCGCCGCCCAGGGCCGCAACCAGGCGTTCGCCGAACTGATCAGCCAGGCGGTACGCCTGGACGGCGAGGTGGCCCGCTGCCGGGTGCGCCCGGAAGGCTCCGGCTACCTGCTGGAGGACCAGCACTACCCCTCGGCGCGCTCCCTGGCCGAGGCGGTCATGGTGACGGTCCACGCGCTGGTGGACCCGGCCACGTTCATCGCCCGCCTGCCCGAACTGCCGCCGCTGCTCCCGGTGATGTCGCTCCAGCTCACCAACGTCCTGTTCGCGCTCCTGGACATGCACCACCCCGACGCCCCGGCCGGCCCTCCGGAGCAGCCCTTCATCACCCACCTGCACTGGGGCGCGCGTGCCATGGCCGGCTGCCCGCCCCGGCGCAACGGCTACCTGACCCGGCGCTCCACCGTGCGCTCCCTGCGCGCGATCACCGACCCGCTGGTCGGGCACTTCGAGGCCGCCCGCCCGGTGGCGTTCGTCCTGCTGCCCGCCCAGACCTTCATGCTGTGCCCGCCCAGCACCTCGCCCCGCGACACCGACCTGCTGGCCGGCCTGTTCGCCCGGCTCGGGGCCGCCGCCCCGGAAGCCGCCCACGACACGGCCCTGCGCTGGCTGGAGGGCCACGCCGAACTGCTCTCGCCGTACCTGCGCGGCCGGTTCGCCGGCGGCAGCGGGGTCCCGGCCGACGGCACCGTGCGGGAGCCCGCCGTACCCGTCGAACCGGACGGGTTCCGCGCGCTCACCTTCCGCCAGGCGTGCGGGGCGGTCGCCGCGTTCGAGGAGGTCCTCGGATGAAGCTCGCCCACCGCGAGATCGTCATCGCCCTGCGCGAACCCTTCGTGAGCAACACCGGCGTCACCACCCGGGTGCGCCAGCGCGTCGTCGAGCTGACCTGGCGTGACCTGCGCGGCCTCGGCACCGCCCGCGACGCCGACCCCGCCGGCCTCGACGCCTGCGCGCCCGTGCTCGCCGGAGCCTCCCCGTACGGGCTGCGCGCGGCGCTCGACGCGCTCCCCGACGTCGGCGCGGCGACCCGGTCGGCCGTCGACATGGCCCTGCACGACCTGCTCGGCAAGGCCACCGGCCGCCCGCTGCGCCAGTTGCTGGGGCTCGACGGCCTGCCCGTACCGCCCACCGCCCTGTCCATCGGCGCCTGCCCCGACGACGAGCTGGTCCGCCGGGGCCGGGCGCTCGCCCACTGGCCGGTCCTCAAGCTCAAGCTCACCCCGCAGGACGACGGCAGCCGCGCCGGGGTCCTCCGCGCCGTCTACCCCGGCCGCATCCGCGTCGACGGGAACGGCTCGTGGGACCGCGCGCAGGCCCTCAGGGTCGCGGAGGAGCTCCACCGCCATGACGTCGAACTCCTGGAGCAGCCCGTCGCCCCCGGCCACCTCGACGACCTGCGCCACGTCCACGAGCACTCCCCCGTCCCGGTCTTCGCCGACGAGGACTGCGCCACGTCCGAGGACGTCCTGCGGCTGCGCGGACACGTCAGCGGCGTCAACATCAAACTCGTCACCTGCGGCGGCCTGGCCGAGGCCCACCGCATGATCCTGCTGGCCCGTGCCTGCGGCCTGCGGACCATGCTCGGCTGCAAGGTGGAGAGCGCGCTGGGCGTCTGCGCCATGGCGCAGCTCGCCCCGCTCGCCGACCACCTCGACCTGGACGGGCCCGTCGGCCTGCGCGACGACCCGTTCACCGGCGTACGGATCGACGACGGCGCCCTCTCCCTGCCCACCGGCCCCGGCATCGGCGCCACTCCCCTCCACCGGACCCCGACCCACCTGGGACAAGGACTGACATGAGCCTTCGCTGCGCCGTACTCGACGACTTCCAGCAGGTGGCCACCGCCTCCGCCGACTGGAGCCCCCTCAAGGACCAGGTGGAGATCGTCAGCTTCCCCGAACACTTCGCCGCCGAGGACGAACTCGCCGCCGCCCTGGCCGACTTCGACATCGTCGTGACGCTGCGCGAACGCGTCTCCTTCCCCGCCTCCCTCCTCGACCGGCTGCCCCGCCTGCGCCTGCTCATCGCCTCCGGCATGCGCAACAGCGTCATCGACCACGCGGCGGCCGAGCGCAACGGCGTCACCGTCTGCGGCACCGCCAGCACCTCCACCCCGCCCGTCGAGCTGACCTGGGCCCTGCTGCTGGGCCTGGCCCGGGGCATCGTCACCGAGAACACGGCGCTGCGCACCGGCGGTCCCTGGCAGTCCACCGTCGGCGCCGACCTCCACGGCCGGACCCTGGGCCTCCTCGGCCTGGGCAAGATCGGCAGCCGGGTCGCCCAGGTCGCGCTCGCCTTCGGCATGGACGTCCAGGCCTGGAGCCAGAACCTCACCGACGAGCGCGCCGCCGAGGTCGGCGTCCGGCGGGCCGCCGGCAAGGAGGAGCTTCTCGCCACCAGCGACTTCGTCTCCCTGCATCTGGTCCTCGGCGACCGCACCCGCGGCCTCCTCGGCCCCGCCGAACTGGCGCTCCTGAAGCCGACCGCCTATCTGGTCAACACCTCCCGGGCCGGCCTGATCGACCAGGATGCCCTCCTGGACGCCCTGCGGGAGGGGCGCATCGCCGGCGCCGGCCTGGACGTGTACGACGTCGAGCCGCTGCCCGCCGACCACCCGGTGCGCACCGCGCCCCGCCTCCTGGCCACCCCGCACCTGGGCTACGTCTCCCGGAACAACTACCGCACCTACTACACGCACGCCGTCGAGGACATCCAGGCGTACCTCGCAGGCGCACCCGTCCGCCTCCTCGGCTGAACCCACCACCGCCTTCCGCCCCGCCCTCCCCCGACCTTGGAGATCCCCGGTGAGCCCGCACCGCCGCATGATGAAGCTCGGCGCCTTCCTTCCCGCGCCCGGCCACCACATAGCCGCCTGGCGGCACCCCGAGGCCCGCCCCGACGGCGGCCTGGACTTCGACTACTACCGTTCCCTGGTGCAGACCGCCGAGCGCGGCATGTTCGACATGGTCTTCCTGTCCGACGGGGCCGGAGTGCGGACCAGGTACAAGGACGCCGACGAGCTGAGCCGCCAGGGCCGCATGGTCCACTTCGAGCCGCTGACCCTGCTGTCCGCGCTCGCCGTGCACACCCGGCACATCGGCCTCACCGCGACCGCGTCCACCACCTACAACGAACCCTTCACCCTGGCGCGGCAGTTCGCCTCCCTCGACCACCTCAGCGCCGGCCGCTCGGGCTGGAACGTCGTGACCTCCGCGACGGACGCCGAGGCGCGCAACTACAACCTGGACAAGCAGCCCGAGCACGCGGCCCGCTACCACCGCGCACGGGAGTTCATGCAGGTCGTCACCGGGCTGTGGGACAGCTGGGAGGACGACGCCTTCCTCCACGACAAGGAGTCCGGCCGCTTCTTCGACCCGGAGAAGCTGCACATCCTCGGGCACAAGGGCGAGCACTTCTCCGTACAGGGCCCGCTGAACGTCGCCCGCCCGCCGCAGGGCCACCCCGTCATCGTCCAGGCGGGCTCCTCCCCGGACGGACAGGACTTCGCCGCCCGCTGGGCCGAGGTCGTCTTCACCGTCCAGCAGACCCTGGACCAGGCGCAGGTCTACTACCGCGGTCTGAAGAAGCAGGCCGCCGACCACGGCCGCGACCCCGACCACGTCAAGATCCTGCCCGGCGCCTTCATCGTGGTGGGCCGTACCCTGGCGGAGGCCGAGGACAAGTACGCCACCCTCCAGTCCCTCGTCGACCCGGTGGTCGGCCTCGGGATGCTCTCGTACCAGCTCGGCAACGTCGACCTCACCGGACACCCGCTGGACGGCCCTCTGCCGGAACTGCCCGCCATCGAGGGCAGCACCGGCAAGCAGCAGGTCATCTACGCACAGGCCCGCCGGCAGGGCCTGACCATCCGTGAGCTCTACCTGGCCGTCGCCGCCGGACGCGGGCACCGCTTCCTGCTCGGCACCCCGGAGACCATCGCGGACGAGCTGGAGGACTGGTTCGTCAACGACGCCGCCGACGGCTTCAACATCATGCCCGACTACCACCCCGGCGGCCTGGACGCCATCGTCGATCTCCTCGTCCCCGAGTTGCAGCGCCGGGGCCTGGTACGCACGTCCTACGAGGGCACCACTCTGCGGGAGAACCTCGAACTGCCCCGGCCCGCCTTCCCCCCGGCCCCGGCGAGCGGAGCATGACCGTCGACGCGAGGGCCCTGCGCTCCGTCCTGCGCGCCCACCCCTCGGGGGTCACGGTCCTGACCGCCGCCGGGCCCCGCGGTCCGGTGGGGGTGACCGTCACCTCCTTCGCCTCGATCAGCGCCGAACCCGCTCTCGTCGCCGTCGCCCTCGCGGACACCTCCACCACGTGGGCGAAGATGGCGCGCAGCGAGCACTTCGCGATCCACCTGCTCGGCGCGGGCCAGGCGGCCATGGCCACGCGCTTCGCCACGCCGGGTGTCGACCGCTTCGCCCCGCCGACCGCCTGGCACCTCGACCCGTACGGCGTGCCGTACCTGGCGGCCTGCCTGGGCAGGCTGCTGTGCTCGCGCCACAGCACCGTACGGCTGGGCGACCACCACCTGCTGGTGGGCGCCGTCGAGCAGGTCGAGCACGGCGAGCGGGGGGACGGCCTCGTCCACCGCCACGGGGACCTGCAGCCGGTCACGACTCCTCTTCCAGCAAGGACCTGACACATGCCCACCGTTCTGTTGTTCTCGCGCCAGCCGCTCACCGGCCGCCCGCTCCAGCAGTGGCTCGACCGCCCTCAGGACGCCGTCCTGATCACCACGCCCAAGGCGGTCGACGGCGCCGAGGACGTCCTGGCCGCCTCCTTCCCCCGTCACCGGCTCGTCGACGACTACCACGGCTGGGCGACCGAGGAGGTCGCGGAGGCGGCCGCCCGTGAGTACGGGGTGGACCTGGTGGCCAGCACCAGCGAGAGCGACGTGCTGCGGGCCGCCCGGCTGCGGGCCCGGCTCGGCCTGCCCGGACAGGACGTCGCCTCGGCCACCGCCTACCGCGACAAGGTGGTCATGAAGGAGCTCGTGCGGGCCGCGGGCGTACGGGTTCCGGCGTTCGCCGCCGTGGACAGCCCGCGGGACCTGCTCGACTTCGTCGACGCCCACGGCCTGCCCGTCGTCGTCAAGCCGCGCGCCGGCGCGGGCGCCGAAGGAGTGGCGTTCCTGCGGGAGCCCGCGGACATCACGGCCTTCTTCGCGCGCGAACGCGGCTCCGAGGTGCCGTACCTGCCCGGCCAGTGGATGGTGGAGAGCCTCGCCCACGGCGACTTCCACCACGTGGACGGCATCATGCGGGACGGCCGGGTCGTCCACTCCTGGCCCGCCCGCTACACCGGCGGCCTGGCCGAACGCGTCCGTGAGAACCTCCACGCCGGCAGCGTCCTGCTCGCCCCGGACGACGCCGTCACCCACGCCCTCCAGCGCATGACCGCCGACGTCGTCGCCGCCCTGCCCCCGGCGCCGCACCCCCTCGCCTTCCACCTGGAGGCGTGGGTCGGGCCGGACGGCGTCCCCGTGCTGTGCGAGATCGCCAGCCGCGCCGGAGGTTCCCTGATCGGAGACCAGTACGTACGGGCCTTCGGCGTCCATCTGGCGCGCGAAGGGCTCCGTGCGCAGTGCGGGCTCCCCCTCACCCTCACCACGCAGCCGGCCGCCCCGTCCCGGGCCATCGGCCACATCCTGCTGCCCCCCGGCCACGGCGTCTTCGTCCCCCCGGCCGACCCGTGCCCGGTCCCCCACGTGGAGCTGACCCTGATGCGCGAGGCCGGGGCGCACTGCCAGGGCGTGGAGAACGCCGCCGACGCGGCGGCCCGCGTCTTCGCCGAAGCCGACGCCACCGACACCGTGGAGTCCCGGCTCGCCGAAGCGATGGAGTGGTGGAACCGGCACACCCGCTGGGAATGAGACACCCAGAGCCCACCACCACCTTCCTCCTTCCACTCACCGTCTTCCACCCACCGCCTTCCGTCTTCGGCCCTCCGCCCTCCGCCCTCCGCCCTCCGCCCTCCGCCCACCGTCTTCCTCTCACCCGGAAGGGACAAGCCGCCTTGTCCGAGCACGTCCTGATCGTCGGCACCGGCCGCGACTTCCCCGCCCGCATCCGCGCCGCCCACCCGGGTGCCCGCACCACGGTGTTCTGCCGTCTCGACTCCGTCGGCCGGGTCCGCGCCCCCGGCGCCAACGCCCGTGTCCTGGGGCTCCGCGACGACGCCCCCGAGCAGGAGTGGGTCGATCTGGCGGCGGCCGTCCACGCCCGGGACCCCTTCACCGGAATCGGCACCTTCGGCGAGCGCAACCAGAACCACTACGCCCGCATAGCCGAGGCGCTGGGGCTCACCGCGCACAGCCCGGACACCGTCCACCTGGTGCACGACAAGCAGGCCATGCGGGCCCGGCTGAGCGAGGCGGGCGTGGACTCCACCGCCGGCGTCCGCGTCGCCGACCTCGACGAACTGCGCGCCTTCGTCCGCCGGTACGGCCTGCCCTGCGTGGTGAAGCCCGTCTCCAACTCCGGTAGCGCCGGCGTGACGAAGGTGACCGGCGAGAGCGAACTGGCCGAGGCCTTCGCCCGCGCCGACGGCAGCTACGGAGACCTGACCCATGCGGGCGTCCTCGCCGAGGAGTTCCTCGACGGCCCCCAGTTCAGCGTCGAGGCCGTCTCGGAGGCGGGCGAGCACCAGGTCGTCGCCATCACCGCGAAGTTCTCCGACCCGGCCTCCTTCGTCGAACTCGGGCACGTCACACCCGCACGGCTCACCGACGAGGTCCGCGACCAGGTCCACGCCTACGTCGGCGCCGTACTCGACGCCCTCGGCGTGGACTTCGGCCCGACCCACTCCGAGATCTGCCTCACCGAGAAGGGCCCCCGGCTGATCGAGACGCACGTCCGCATGGGCGGCGACGAGATCCCGGCGCTCGTCCGGGACGCGACCGGCGTCGACGTGGACGAGTGCGCGGCCCGCCAGACCCTGGGCGAGAGCGTCCTGCCGGGCGTCCGCGCCACGCTGGCCGAGGACCGCCCGGCGCTCTGCTCGGCCGTCTGGTTCGCGGCCCTGGAGGTCACCGGCGTCCTGGACCACGTCGGCCGCCTCGACGAGGCCCGGTCGCTCCCCGGCGTCACGGAGGTACGCCTCCTCGCCGACCCTGGGGCGGAGGTGGGCGGCCTGTCCTCCTCCGACTCCCGGGTCGCCTTCGCCCGAGCCCTGGCGGACACCCCCGAGGAGGCCGCACGCGCGGCGCGGGAGGCGGTGGAGCACCTGGAGTTCACCCTGAAGGTCCCCGCCCACCGAGGCCGGCCCATCTGACCCACGGCCCGCGACCGGCGAAGAGCCCCCTCCCGAGGGAGGGGGCTTGTGCTGTGCGCCCTTGACAGGACGAAACTCTCCGTCATCAGCCTTGAGTCGCTCTGGCACTCTGCATGCCATATGGCGACCCCGCGCGGACCGCTCCGCGTAGCGGCCCTGCCGCGTACACACGCCTGCGCAACACCAGCTGACGAGCCTTCAGGACGTGGGCCTTCAGGACGTGCGTCATTGGTGCGTCAAGAGCCACCGCCACCGGCCCTGGCGAGCTCACCGCGCCCCCGAGACCCCGGAAGCCACAGATCGGACAGGTTGCCCCGATTCCACCCGTGGCGCGAGAGGAATCAGGTCGAGCTGACGGGCCAGGTTCATAAGGGCCAGGTCAGAGGCCCCTCTCGAACTGGTTTCAGAATGGCGACGCACTCCACGTGATGCGTCATCGGACGCATGTCATCCGGATGCACTAGGAGAAACAGCAGGTCAAGACGATCCTTCCCTTCCGTCTAAGGCCATCAGGCGCAGAGCGTCACACGAGCGCCAAGGCAGAGGAAGCAATCTGTCCAGTGATCCCTGCGGAGCCCCCCCAGGCGTCGGTACCCATGGCCATGTTCTGTCTGTGGCACCCACAACGGAACAATGATTCAGCGCAGTGTTGATCGTTGGAATGCCCCATGCGGGCGGCGCCTAGCTCATGGAGCGGATGACGTATCCGTATCTTCATTCCTTCCGGCCACGGGAAGCACATACTCACCGGCGAGACGCGCCAAGTGCAGAGGGAGCGGCCGGGAAAGGGGCGGGTAGTCGTCGTGGTAGCGCAACTGGTGTGCCAGCGTCGCCCATTCCGCCGGCCGGTCGGGCCGGCCGCCTCCGCGCCCCGAGTCCGCCAGCGCCTTCTCCGACAGGCAGCTGAGCACGGTGATCTCCAACTGCCCGGGGTTCCACGCGGTCTTCCCCGGCGCCGTCCGGCCCTGCGCCGTCGGCACCAGCTTCATGAGCCCCTTCGGCAGCTTGGCCACCGTGTGCGGGGTCGACGCCGTACTCGCGAAGACGCGGCTCTCCGTGTCCGCCGTTCCCCACACCCCTTCGGCGAAGCCGACTTTGTCCTTGCCGTCGTGGGCGTACCACTCCGCCACTTCCTCCCGCGCGTTGGCGTCCCGGACGAGCAGCACCCGCAGGTCGTCCCCGTAGAGGGTGTGGCGCTGGGCGGGGCCGGTGCCGAAGCCGAGCATGTCGCGGGCCAGCTGACCGTTGCGCAGGCCGGGCCAGCACCGGCGGAGGTTGCCGGCGTCCGCGAGCAGGAGCGTCGGGCGGTCGCGGAGCTGGAAGAGCAGCGCGCGAATCTGCCGCTCGACGGAATCCGCCGCCCGGGTCGCGGCCGGTTCCGTGACCGGCTTCCCGGCGGCATCCACGGCCGGTTCCGCCGCCGGTTCCGTGGTCCGGGAGAGCAGTAGCAACAGCTTCGGGTACGGCACCCACGCGGCCCGCTCGGCGTCCCACCCCTCGATGGCGCCCGGCCCTTCCCCGGGGCGCACCCGCACCGCGACCAGTCGCCGGACGGGGCACCGGGTGGGTCCCTTCCTGGTGTGGCGGACGAGCCAGAGCGCCGCGTACTGCAGGTCGCCGGGGATTCCGGCTCCCACCCGGTGGGCCGGCGGGCTGATCGCGCCGAGCTGCCGAAAGGCGTCCAGCCAGGTCCACCTGGCCCGGTGCTCCAGGCCGCTGTCGGTGTCGTCGGGCAGGTTGACGAACTGGCTCAGCCGGCCCTGCCGGGCCCAGGCGATGCGCAACGCGTGCTTGGGGTCGGAGTCGGGCACGGCGGCGAAGCGCTCCTTGCCGGCGATCTCCGCGATCACCGCACCAGCCCCTTCGGGGCACGGGTCTGCCTGGTCGGCCACGAGCCGGCAGCGCCCTTCCACCGCTTCGGCCAGCCGGACGGCCCTGGGCCGCCGGCGTTCCCGGGAGACCGGCAGGGCGTCGGCCAGCGGCCCCGCGGGCCTGGCACGTACCCGGATCTCGACGCCTTCGCCCCGCCACCGCCAGGTGTCGTCGTCGGCCGGCCCCACCCGTTCCCCGGCCGGGAGACCGATGAGCTTGGGCAGCTCCGCGAGGAGTGCGGCCCGGGTCTCCGGGGACTGCCAGAAGACATCGACCTCCAGAGGGCGCCCGTCCAGCGCACGCGCCAGCGCCGCCCTGCGCTGCAGGGCCAGCCGCACGTCCCGGACACCCGGACCGTTCCCGGCGCCCGAACGGGGCAGCAGTGAGGGGGTGTTGCTCCGGGTGACCCGTGTGAGGTCGGGGATGCGGGTCAGCATGGGGCGCAGCCCCTCCTCGACCCAGGCGTCCAGGTCCGACCGCTCTCGTGGCATCAGCCCGGGTCCGACCTTGTGGGGGCCGATCGACGGGTGGTAGACGATGCCGGCGGCCACGTCCCCCGCCCCGTTGATCCAGCGTTCGGGGTCATCGAAGAGTTCCGCGGGTTGCGGGTAGTTGCGTACGATGTCCAGTTCGGGCATGAGCGGTGCGGGGCTGTGGTGGCGCCAGGCCAGCTCCTTCGACCGCCGGTCGTAGCCGAGGGTGTTGACCATCAACCGGTGGCTCCGGTCGGGCCCTCCCGGCCACGGCAGCGGAGCGTCGAGCAGGACCGTCGTGCCGCCGAGCCGGTGGGGGCGTACCTCCAGCCGGGTGGCCCACCTGCGTACCTGCGTGGACACATGGACGCGGAACCGTGGGGCGAACGGCACGGTGTGGACGGTGATGTTGAGGCAGGCCGAGTAGTACCAGGTCTGGCCGCCGCGCTCGTACCGCTGGGGCGGCCACGAGACGAGTCGCGCACCGTTGCCGGAACTCTCGACGCGGAAGTGGAGCGTGGCGCCCCCGGTGCGCAGCGACCGGGCCGCCAGCCGGAAGGCGATCCACTCGGGCAGCAGGCTGTAGAGTCGTGCGACGGGTTCGGCGGTACCGCCCGCCGACGTCACGGTCTCGGCCAGGTCGACAGATTCGTCCTCCCATTCCGGGAGTTGGACGGTATCGGCCGGGTCGGCGGAGCGGAGCCTGTCCTCCAG
Source organism: Streptomyces sp. NPDC007346 (assembly GCF_040703535.1). Lineage (NCBI taxonomy): Bacteria > Bacillati > Actinomycetota > Actinomycetes > Kitasatosporales > Streptomycetaceae > Streptomyces > Streptomyces sp. NPDC007346. The sequence goes on along the minus strand of NZ_JBEYKR010000003.1, from coordinate 41,426 downwards.
CTCGGCGCCCTCGCCGTCGTCGTCCTCCCGGTTCATGCCCGCCGCCCAGGTGCCGATCACGGGGGCCAGCACCTCCGGCGGAACGGTTTCCCGCGCGTAGAGCCATGGCAGCCGGCCGTCCGTTCCCGCTTTGCGGCCGGTCGCGATGACACCGGGGGCCATCGCCTGGAGCAGGGAGTTGAGCCTGCGTACGGGGAGCCGGTCGGGGCGCACCGACTCCTTTGTGGCCTCGGCGTTCATCCGGGTGAGTTCGGTGTGCAGCTCCTCGCCGAGCCGCAGGACCCTCAGCTCCTCCCGCCACGGTCCGTGGAGCAGGTCGGGTTCGTACGCCGTGACACGAATGGTGTGATACACGAAATTGCCTCCTGGCAGCTGGAGTCCGGGCCTACGGGCGGGCCGGGACGGGAGTCGGGGAGAGCAGACGGGTGAGCATGCTCCGGAGCGGTCCGTACAGGGCGTGGGCGATGAACTGCTCCTCCACGCTCTTCGTGCCGCCGTCGAAGTACGGGTCCAGCACGTCGAGCACGCTGTGCAGCAGGCTGGAGGCAGGGGTGTCGGGGCGTGGGGTCGCGGCCGCGAGGTTGGGGGCGAAGGCGGCGTCGACGAAGACCACCCGGGCCGGTACGCCGCCGCGCACCAGCCGGCCGATCACCTGCCACATCAGGACGAGCATGTCCTAGGTGACCTGTTCCCGTACCTCGTCGCCGAGGCTGCTCCATGCCATCGGGCGGGCGAGCACCGTGTACCAGTGCGACCGGGCGAGGCCGCGTACCTCGTCCGCGCCCTCCTCGACGGTGGCTCCTGCCTGTACCCAGGTGGCGAAATCGCCGCCGGTGACGGCGCGGACGATCCAGTCGTTGACGGCGTGGACGGCCAGGTGCAGGTCCTCGGGGTGCGGATTGGGCCGTGCCAGGAAGTAGACCGTGCCGATGGCCGCCTCGGCGTCGTCGTTGAGGATGTTGTGGCCCCGCTCCACGGCCAGCAGCGGCGCCACGAGGATGTCCGCCTCAAGGTCCTTGAGATGCTCGACGTCACCCCGGCGCAGCGACCGGGCGCGGTAGGCGGACGGCGCCTCGTCCTCCGGGGCGATCTCCTCGTCGTCCGAGACCAGGCAGAGCACGCTGTCGCGCCAGCGGGAGTTGAGGTTGTGCAGGGTGTCGGCCACGGTGCGCGCCTCGGCGTAACTGCCGACCAGCAGGAGGATCTGGTCGCGCCCCGGGGGCAGGGAGAGCAGTTCCCGCTCCAGCGGGCCGCCTTCGAGGGCTTCGTACTCCCCCGCTCCGAGATGGGTGGCGATGCGGCGCAGCTTCTCGGGGCGGTCGTCCGGGTGGGTTCCCGACAGCCGCAGCATCTCGTCCCCGTCGTCGATGAACTCGAAGCGCATCAGGCTCTCGTCCGCGATGCGTTCGGTCACTTCGGCCGGCGGTTCGATGATCACGCCGACCGGGACGCAGACGTGATAGCGGCTGGACGCCCCCGCCCAGCTGCTGCCGGACATGAGCAGCAGATGAGCGCCGGGCCTGCCGTCGACGGAGGCGAGGTGGGGCATGGCTCTCAGCAGTTCGCGGCCGACGCCGCTGCAGCGGAAGAAGGTCAGCTCGCCGCTGCGGACCCCGCCCTCGTCCTCGCCGGAGACCCGGAACTGGAAGCCGAGCACATTGCCCATCGGGGCCTCGGGCACCATCGGGCCGTAGTCGAGCGGCCGGCGGTACATCGTGTTGTAGCCGAGGCTGAGGGCGGCCTCGACGCGGGGCCACATGGCGTTGATCATGGCGAGCCGGGGTTCCAGGGCGCTGCGCAGCAGCGTGAATTCGAAGCGTTCGGCAAGCTTCTGCCGCCACTGCTCGGGGGTCGCGGGCGGCTGCCTGGGCTTCTTGCGGCGCCCGCGCTTCCGCTGCCGTTCCTCCTCCTCCCGCTGCCACTCCTCGTACTCCTTCTTGTACTCCTTCTTCCGGACGGCCATGTACTGCGGGGTGATCTTGAAGACGTCGTCCATGACCTCGGCCAGGCGGCGCCGGGTGTTCTCCGGGTTGCCGGTGTGCAGCAGTTCGTTGAGCAGGGCAGTCAGTCGGCCGAAGTCCTCCTCCGTCCTGCGGCGGCGGTCGCCGAAGGGGTTGTCACGGAAGGCGTCGAGGAGCTTGCCGAGTGCCTGCCTGGGGGCGTGGTTCTCGTGCTCCGGCCCACTGCCCCTGGGCAGTTCGTAGCGCTCGTCGAGCAGTTGGAGCTGGAGCGTCCAGGCGCTGAAGTAGCCCGTACGCACCCACTTGCGCAGCTCGTACCCGGCGACGAGCATCGCGTACAGCCGGTCGGTGGCCGCTCCGGCGGTGTTGAGGGCGGCGGCGAAGGTCTCCACTTCGCGTTCGGAGAGCTGGGTGCGTCCGCTCGCCGCCAGTTCCCGGATCTTGTGCCGGCTCAGCTGGTCGATGAAGCCCTTGTCCTCGTCGCTGGCGAGGACAAGGGCGGGCGCGAAGACCTGGTCGAGCTGCATCTGCACGCGGTCGGCCTCGTCGATGATCACGAGATCGCTGCGCCGGCAGGCGAGTTCGAGGTAGCGGATGCGCTCGCCGTTCTGCGGCCGGGGCGGGGAGGCGTCGATCAGCCCGGCCGGTGTGGCCACCCAGATCAGGGCGCCGACCAGCGTACGGGCTCCGTGGTGCCGGGGGCAGACGGACCAGTACGGGCAGGTCTTGGCCTTCTTCTGCCATTCGGAGGCCCGTCCGTCCCCCTTGTCCCGCCGGGAATCCGACGGCGGCCGGAGCCGGGAGCAGGGCGCCTCGCCGAAGGCGAGCTGCTCGGTGGACGAAGTCGCCCCCTGCCGCCTGATGTTGAGCACGCAGGAGGTCCCGAGGTAGGCGAAGGCGGGGTCGTCGTGGGCGAGCAGCCGGTGCTCGCCCCGGCCCGCGAGCCGGCGGTGCAACCGCTGGGCGTGCCGCTCCCGGCCGGAGGAGCCGAGCACGGGTGCGGCGGCGCCACCGGTGTGGAGGTTGTAGAGCCGGACGAGCTTCAGCACCTCCGCGACATCGGTGACCACGATGGTGGTGCGCCTGCCGAGCTTCGCGAGGTGGACGGCGATGATGTCGCGGAGCGTGCTCTTGCCCGCGCCGACGATGCCGAGCAGGTGCTGGATCCCGTCGACCGTGAACGTGAAGTCCTCGTCCCTGCCGGCCTTGTGGAACGCCCCGTTCTCCCTGGTGGACAGATCGAAGGCCCGCAGCCGCTCCAGCCAGCGCGGCGGCCGCCCCCCACCGGCGCGGGCGTGCGTGGCGTCCATCTCCGCCGCGGTGCGCTCCAGGCTCTTCCTCGTGAAGACCAGGGGCTCCCCGCCCCCGGCCGGCTCCAGGTCCATGTTGTGCGCGACGACGGGGGTGTGGGGGACGGACGGCAGATCGACGACAGCCATGGTGCGGCTGACGGGGAAGGCGTGCGGGCCCTGGCCCGCGACCGGGATGCGTTTGCCCTCCAGCGGCGGTGCGGTGCGCAGCAGTTGCTCGTACACGGAGAAGCGGTCGGCGGCGACGGAGAGCTGACGGCGGGTGGCGGGCTCCTCGGTGTCCGGTACGTCGTAGCCGCGCACCCGGGGATCGAACAGCTGGTAGCTCTCCAGCGCCTCGCGCCAGGTGCGGCTCCTGCGCAGCGTCCACAGCGAGTACCGGGCGGTGCGCAAGGTCTGCCCGGTGTCCGGCGGAAGCGGTGCTCCGTACGCCTCGGCGAAGCCGTATCCGCTGAACAGCACCCATGCGCTGCCCGCGGAGCTGCCCGGCATCAGCTTCTGCTGGAGGTACAGGCCGAGTTCCACCTGGCAGAGGGCTTCCAGCGCGGGCTTGCGCTCGGACTCCCCCAGGAAGGCTCCCAGGGCGCGGAGTACGTCGGTCAGGGGCGGGGTGATGCTACGCATCGTTCTCCTTCTCTCCCCGGACCCGTCCCAGATCGGGTACGAGGTCCACGGGTGTGGTGAGCACCAGCCGGTCCCGCAGGAACGCGGGAAGGGCGTCGATGAAGGTCTCCCGGTAGCCGTCCCGGCCGGCGAGCGCCTCGGGGACCACGACGAGAGTGCGGTCCGCGGGGGCCGCGCTGCCGGCGAGATGGGCGGCGAGGAGAGCCGGCTGCAGGCGGTCGTACACCTGGATGTCCACGGTGTCGGGACTGGTGTTGGGACCGGTGTCCGTCAGCCGGTAGGCGCACAGGGGCCCTGGCAGGGCCGCGTGGCCGATCCCGGCGCGGTCCAGTGCCTCCCGGGCGGCCTCCTCGGTCCGGTGCGGCAGCGCGAGGAACATCCGCAGCGGACTCCGCAGGATCCAGGCCTGTTCCGGTTCGCGGATCAGTTGCGGGGCGTCGTCGCGCGGGCATTCCTCGCCCTCGCACCAGAGGTCCTCCCCGGTGGCCGGCGGTCCGGGTACGAGCCGGTCCCGTTCCCGGGGCAGCGCGGGGAGCCCGCACACGGGGCAGCGCAGGAAGACACCGTCGGCGAGCAGGGATTCGGGCAGCGGCCCGTAGAGGTCCTTGACCTGGCTCCAGACGGCCTTGCTCCAGCCCGGTCCGAAGCGGTCCTGCTGGTGGACCACGGGGTGGCGGGCCAGGAACCTCCGGCACCGCCGGTAGCGCTCGCCCGTTCCGCACCGCGCCTCCAGGTCGTCCAGGAGCGCGCCGGCGTGGCCCGCCACACCGCCGTCCGGCCCGTACGAGGCGACTTCGAGGCACGACCGGGTCGGCATCCGGCCGACCGGATGGACCAGCGTCGTGCCGGGGGTGAGCAGCGCGGCGGGGACCGCGAAGAGCGGGTCGTCGGCCGGCCGGGTCCGGCACCACTCCCACAGCTCCGGCAGGCTCTTCGGCGGTGTCTCCCCGACGTCGAGGCAGTGCAGCACCGTGCGGTCCAGCGCACGCTGGGCGAGGCCAGGATGGGGCAGGGCAAACGAGCGGAGACCCTGGACCTCGGCCAGGGCCGCCACCATACGGGCGAGTTCCAGGAAGAGTTCGGTGCCCATGCCCTCCGGCGCCTCCCCGGTCGCCGCTCGGCCGGTGCGGCGGGCCGCCGCCCCCGCCGTCATGCCGCCACTTGGGCGGCGGCCGACGCCGAGCACCAGCGGGCCACTTCGCACCGCTCGCAGGAGCGCCCGGGGACCGCCGCGTAGAGGTCGTCCCCGTGCCAGTCGGCCACCATCTCCAGCAGGACTCCTTCGGCCGCGGCCCGGTTGGCGGGGGCGAAGGGGTCGATGATCTCCAGATCGGCGCCGCCGGGGCGCAGCACCTCCAGCTCGACCCGGGCGCGGGACGGGGCGCCGCCCAGGTCGCCACGGGCGACCAGCACGACCGCCAGGGCCAGTTGGGGGTAGGTCTCCAGCAGGGGGCGGTTCGACCGCCGGTCGGTGGCCGAGGTCTTGGTCTCGCGCCACACCCACGAGTCGGCGTCCCGGTAGAGCAGGTCGGGTGCGGCGATCACCACCACGTCGGCGGCGGTGTCGTGCCGCACCACCCGGGGTTCGGTCCGCACGTCTGTGCCGTCCCCGACGCAGCGCAGCGGGCAGACCGCGGCGTGCCGCCGCAGCAGAAGGGCCCCGAGCGTACGTTCGTGGTCGGGCAGGTCGTACCCGTCCGGCACCCACTCCTCGGGCACCTCGACCGTGCACGGGCGGGGCTTTCCGTGGCCATGCCGGTCGGCGAGGTAGGCGTGCAGGGCCCGGCCGCGCTCGGCCGTCACCTCGCGCTCGACGGAGTCCGCCGCGGGCAGGTGCAGCCGTCGCAGGTGGTCGCGGGCCGGGCAGGCCCGGTAGTTGCGTCCGTTGGTCACCGACCAGGTGCGGCGCGGCCGGTCCCGCGCCTCGACCCCCAGCAGTCCGGGCGCCCGGCGCAGGGCCGGGCAGACCGACAGGTAGGGGCATCCCCCGCAGGCCGAACCGGGGCGGTACTCCTGCCCGTCGAGCAGGCCGGCCAGGGCATCAGGGCCGTGCTCACGGTACCGGGCGAGCGCCTGCGCCCGGCTGCCGGCGAAGAGTTCCCGCGTCCGGCCGTCGGACAGCGCGAACTCCACGACCCGTACGTGCTCCGGTGGCGGGCCGGGGGTCCCTTCGGCCAGTACGAGGGCGACGGCGGCGGTGAACCCGTCGGGCGGCAGGTCCCGGTTCAGGCGGTGCACGGGCAGGCGGAGTTCACGGTGGGCACCGTCGGCGGAGGCCAGGCAGCGGCCCCACACCGTGAAGCGGTACTCCCCGGCGTTCCGTGGGTCCGGGCCCGAGGGCCGGTAGCGGTACGCCCACGGCTCGGGGACCTCGGTCAGGGGGCGTTCCGGGTCGGTGGGGAAGGCCGCCTCGTATGCCTTCACGCCATGGTCCGACCAGTTCCTCAGGCCGTCGTGCGGGGGTGCGGTACGGGCCCGGGGCGGGCCGCCGGAGGGCCGGAAGCGGGCGTCGCAGGCAGCCATGAAGGGGCCGAGGGTGAAGTGCTCCAGCCGCTCGCGGCGGCGCGGTGCGGGATCGGCGGTGTGGTAGCCGCGAGTCTTGAGGGCATCGGCGGCGGGGCATCGGAATTCGCCTCCCTTGAACATTCCGGCGGATACCGTGATGACTTCGGAGGTGCGGGTCACCCCGTCGGGGGGCAGCCATGGCTGTGACATTTCCTGCTCCTTTTCTGTACGGAGGAAAGAAGGGTGGTCATGAGAGAGATCGAGGAGATCGGCAATGTGGAGGAGCATTACGAAGTGCTGGACATGGTCGGTGACGGCGGCCAGGGCGACCTTTTCCTCGCCCGTGACCGCCGAAGCGGGGAGAGGGTGGCTCTGAAACTCCAGAAGGCCCGGGATCTCGGACCCGAGAGCGACTTCCACTGGGCCGGCAGAAACCTCCTCAAAGAGGGCTCCCGCATGATGATGCTGGCGGGAATTCAGGCGATCCCTGAAATCATCACCACCGGGACGCACCGGGGGCGCCGCTGCCTGGTCATGGAATTCGTCGAGGGGCGCCAACTGCAGAACGTCCTGTTAGCGGCCCGGCCGGTCAGGAATCCCGGGACCGTCGCATCGGTCATCGGCCAGCTGTGCGAAATTCTGTGGGAGGTGCACGACCGGCATCTGGTGCACTGCGATCTCAAACCCGAGAACGTCATCGTGCAGCCGGACGGCCGTCTCCGTCTCATCGACATGGGCCACGCGATCATGGCGGGCGAGCGGACATCCCACGAGCGCGGCACGCGTGGCTGGGCCTCCCCCGAGCAGTCCGACGCATGCGATACGGGGCTGACGCGGCAGGCGGACATCTTCGGGCTCGGCTGCATCCTGCTGGAGATGACCGTCATGCGGCTGCCCTACGGCGGACTGGAGGAACGGGCGGAACGGGGCGGCCCGGTGCTGCCGGCCGACCGGCTCGCCAAGCTCCCCCGGGAGTTCTCCTCCCTCGCGCTGCGGATGGTCCGGTGGGAAGCGGAGGAGCGCCCGTCGGATGTCCGTGAAATGTTCGACCAACTCCGCCCGTACCTGCCCCGGCCGGGCTCGCGGCGCCCGTCGAAGCGGCTGCGCCCCGACCCGACCGAGTACTACCGCACGTACCCGCCCCAGCTGTGACGGTGGCCCGGCGGCTGGGGCGGGTCACCTCAGCCCTTCCAGCAGCTCGCGGATCTCCCGTACGCCTTCGCCGCCCATCTGCTCGCGCAGCACGATGACCTTCTCCAGCTCCCGTACCGCTGCTCCCGTCTCACCGGCGGACACCAGGACGTCCGCGAAGAGCCGCCGCGCCTTGACCTCGTAGGGCCAGTTGCCCTGTTCGCGGTAGATGTCGCAGGCCTTCCGGTACAGAGCCACGGCCTCCGCCCGCTCGGAACGGGAGAGGTGGACCTTGGCCAGGGTGAAGAGCACGTCGGCCAGGCCGCTGCGCTCCACGGTGCGCTCCACCGCCACGAGGGCGTCCGCGCACCGGCGGAGCGCCTGCTCATGGTCGCCCCGGTCGTGGTGGAGCGCCCCCAGGGCGTTCAGGGCGGCGGCCTCCCCGACCGGGTCGGACACCGTCCGGCACAACTCCAGGGCCTGGCACAGCGCTTCCTCCGCCCCTGTCCAGTCCTCCTGCTTGCGCAGGGTGATGCCGAGCCGGTGCAGCGATCGGGCCAGACTCAGCCGGCCCTCCTCGCTGCGGTCCTCTGTGCTGAGCCGGACGGCCACGCGCAGGTTGCCCACGGCCGCGTCGTACCTGCCGAGCCGCCACTGCGTCCCCGCCAACATCCGGTGGACCATGGCGCAGTCGACCGGGGCGGCGACGGATTCCGCCGCGTCGACGGCGTACCGGAGGTTCTTCAGCGCGTCGTCGAGGCGGTGGCGGCGCCACTGGTAGGTGCCCAGGGCCATCGGCAGGAGCCATGCGTACCGTTCGATGCTCCGGTCGACGGCTAATCGGATGCCGCGCTGGACGGCGTCGTACTCCTCGTCCAGATACGTCATCGCCTGCCCGGGTTCCACGGGGTCGATGACCGTGACCCCGTCGGGCTCGCCGATAGGCAGGGTGCGCTCATGGTCGAGCACCTGGTCGCAGGCGCGGACGTTGTGCAGCTGGTGCTCCAGCACTTGCCGTACGGTCGCCCGCTCGATGTCCCCCCTCACTCCGTCCGGTCCCGGCCGCACGTCGTGGCGAGCGAAGGCCCGCACCAGGTCGTGCAGCCCGTAGCGGTCGCCCTGGAGCTCCACCAGGTTCGCCGCCACCAGCTCGGCCAGGGCCCGGTCGGTGCGCGCTCCTTCGCCCGCCGCCCTCCCGAGGTCCATCACCGCCTCCCAGGAGGCGGTGGGTCCGGGGTGGAGGGCGAGCTGCCACAGCAGCAGCCGGGCCTCTTCACCGAGCACGCGTACGGAGCAGTTCAGCGCGGCGCGGACCGACAGCACGTCCTCCGGCAGGTCCAGGGCGTCCAGCTTCGCCCGCTCCCCCCTCATCTCCCGTACCAGGGCGGAGATGGTACGCAGCGGACGCGCGCCGTTCTCCAGGAGCCGGGCCACCACCGTGAGGGCCAGCGGCAACCGGCCGCAGAGGTCGACCAGTTCACGGAAGGGACGGTCGTACGTCTGCCGGTCCTTCGGCGACACCTACTCCTGGAGCACCTCCAGCGCGTCCGCCTCACACAGCGGCTCCATTTTGCGGAACAGCACCTTTCTCTCGGATTGCAGGCGCAGGAGGTCGTTGCGGCTGGTGATGATCACGGCGCAGGTGCCGTCCCCGGGAAGCAGCGGCAGCACCTGCTGAGCGTTGAGCGCGTCGTCCAGAACGATGAGCACCGAGCGGTGGGCGAGGGCCGAGCGCAGCGCGTTGCTCCTGCTCTCCGTTCCGGTGACCGTGGTGTAGGGCGGGAGCGTGGCCAGGAACCCGTCCAGGATCTCGGCCGGTTCGGCGGGCCGTACGTCTCCGCCGGCGAACCCGTTCAGTCCGGCGTGCAGCACCCCGTCGGGGAAGCGCTCCCGCAGCGAGCGGGCGAGTTCGTGGGCCACCGTTGTCTTGCCGACACCCGCCATGCCGCTGATGAGGACCAGCGCCAGATTCCCGGCGTCCTGCTGCGCGCACACGGCGTCGGCGAGGCCGTGGATCAGCTGCTCCTGTCCGACAGGCCTGCGTCCACTGCCCGGCAACTGGTTCGGCACGGGCGGCAGGAGCGTCCCGCCCTGCCGGTGGGAGACTCCTCGGACCAGATCGATGGCGTTCTGCAGGTCGGGGTCCGGATTTCCGTTGCGCCCCCTCCACCCGGTGATGAGCTGTTCACGCCGACGCTTCGGCAGGTCGTCATGGGCGAGCAGATAGAACCGGAAGATCTGGGGCAGTTGGGGTGCGCGTTCGTACCATTTCTCCGTCTCCTCACGGAGCCACTTCGTCTTCCTGGACTTCCAGGCGGCGTCGAGCCGGGCGTACACGGCGGTCATCAGCTCCGCCCGCAGTTCCTCCCGGCGCAGCTGGAAGCCGCTCTGGGGCAGCCCGCACAGCGGTTCGCCGCCGTCCCACTCCTGTAGAGCCGCGCCGAGCCGCTCGAACCGCTCCGGGTGGCTGAGCCCCTCGGCCTTCGCCACCTCGTCGCGGAAGCGGAGCAGGTCGACATCTCCCTCCGGCACACGGAGCGTGCAGTAGCCCGACCTGCCGCCGTGCGGCACGACCTCACGGCCCAATTTTTCCGCAGGTCGGAGATGGCGCGGTCGACCAGCTCGGCCGTCTTCTCGTTACCCGGCCAGATGGCTTCGGCGATCTCCTCCCTGGTGCACCGGCAGCCCGGCGATGTCACCAGCAGTGCGAACAGCGCGGCGGCCCTCGACCTCCCGAAGACCCTCCCGCCGCCGTCCCCCTCCGCACTGACCGGGCCCAGCACGTACCCCTTCATGGCCGTTCCCTTCTCCGCACCGGAAGCCGTGATCCGGGCCCCTCGACGGCACCCCCTTCATCTGTGCGTTGCGCTGTACCACTTCACACACGCGTGCTCCTTCACGCCCCCAGGGCTCAGTTTTCCCTCAGTTTCCGCCCAGCAGCCTTCTCCCGTACCCGGGCACGATGGCACCAGCCGCTCGCAGAAGCTCGAGACGGCGGTGTAGCCAGCCATCGACCCAACAGGAAGGACACATCAACCTCATGAACAACCGCCAGCGAAACCGTCGGGCGAGTCGTCTGCGCCAGTCCCCCGACTGGCCGCCGAGCCGCCGCCGGCGGGCGGGCGACCGGACCGAGGGCACCACGCCCACGACTCCGCGCACCGAGGCGCCGGACTCCTCGCCCTCCGAGACCGCCTGAGTTCCACAGGTTCGTGGGTGCCCGTCCCGGGACGGGCACCCACCCCCTCGCCCCCTCCGGTACTCACCTTCCGGTGAACTCGCCGCCCTTCCGCATCTGTCACACGCTCGTGGTCGAAGACGGCAATTCCCGGTCGAAGAGACCAGCACCGCATACGTACGCATCAAAGTGGGGCACCTGGGGCTACTTCCCACTCCATCCCGGTCTGCGGCGATATAGCCACCCCGCAGCGCTCCAAACCATCCGGAACGTCCAGCACCCTGAGCTCAGAGAGAGGATATTTCCTGATGTATGGATACTCCAGTAGCACGTTCACCTCGGTGAGGCGGCACTTCGACGAACTCCGAGCCGACGGAGCGGTCCTCGTGACCGTTCCTGCGGACAGCGACGGAGCGGAGCCGGTCCGGCTGACCGCCACCGAGACGCACGACGCCCTGTACGGGCCGGACTCCGACCCGCAGTTCGCCGCCGCGGTCTGGAAGGAGCTACTCCGCTCCGCGCTGAGTGACCGCACTCCGCACGGCACCGGGAAACTCCTGGTGATCTGGCTGGCACTCCCCCGGCTGACCGGAACGGTCTACCGCGTTTGCACACGCCTGCGCGCCGATCGATCCGACGTCGAGGCCGAGATGGCCCTGGCCCTCCTGGAGGAGCTGGCGGCCCCGGACGCCGCGAGCCACCTCTGCGACTCGTCCCTGATCCGCTCAGCCCGCACCAGGGCCTGGCGCTTCGCCCGTGACGGCCTGCGGGAGCTTCCCTCCACACAGATCGAGCACATCACCCAGGACCACGCGCTCACTGCGTCCGACGGGGCAGCGGACGCCCCCGTGGAGGAGTGCCTGGACGTGCGGGTCGACCGTCCGGACACCCCGGCCGGGCTGCGCGCACCGCTGCGGTTCCGGGTGCGTCCGGAGCATCTGCGCAGGGGCACTGTCGTCGCCACCGACGACGGTGCAAGGGACCGTTCGACACGCCACCGCCCCCGGAAGCGACAGTCCGGTCGACGCGTGGGCACCCTGCCGGTCCGCCCCACAGGGAGGCGAGCATGAAGGGCCCGGCGCCGGGCCGGCTCAGCTTCACCGAGATGTTCGACCTGCCCGTCGCGGTGGACCTGAGGACGGCGGCCAAAGCCCTCGGCATCGGCTCAACGACCGCGTACCGGCTGATCCGTGAAGGCCAGTTCCCCTGCCCGGTCATCCGCGTCGGAAGACGGTACCGGATTCCGACTACCGATCTGATGCGCGCCCTGGGGATCGACAACCGATCCCTTTACAGCGTGGACCCGGAACTGGACCCGGACTGCCGGGAAACAGGGTTCTGACCAGAAGAGCCTTGTGTCCCCACGGTGTGGCCCCGTCACTTCGCCCCCGGGGCCACACCGCCCCTGCTGCTCCATGCTCCCACCCATCCGTAACCCGGTGGCGGCCCCGCTGAGTCGACACCGGGCGGATGATCGTGCTCTATGGCAGAGGATCCTGATCGGCCTGAGGAGAAAGCTCGGCATCCGGTTTCGGCACTGGGTCAGGTTCCTTAGGCGGGAGGGAGGCCACGTATGCCCGACGGAGGTTCGAAGGCAAGGCAGCCGTAGAGCTCGTAACACAATCATGATCGGTGCTTCATTGGCCACAACAAACAGTGAGCGTTTTCAGCCCTGCCTCTCCAGGGTGAGGGCGGCCTTGGCGATTGACGTCATTCGATTCGGGCTGCATCGTGATCTTCGGAAGATCCGCCAGGACTTGAGTCGTGCCATCTCACGCTCGACGGGTGCTCGGGACGTGGCCGGTGCACGGTTGACCGTCCGTTCTGTCGGGGTCAGATGGCCGCCGGGCGGGCGTCTGCGCCCGGTGGTGACCCAGGGTCCGGCGCCCGTGTAGGCGCGGTCGGCCAGTATGGGACGCCTTGGCGTTCGCAGATCCGGATGATCTGGTGAGTGCGTGCCGCGGTCAGGTCGTGGCACCGGCCCGGCAAGGCCGGTGAGATTCACAGCATGTGCCCGGTCGAGTCGGTCAGGACTTGCACGTTCACGCCGTGGCGGCGGTGCTTGTGCGAGTAGTCGGCCTGGCTGTCGCCCACGCGGTCGCACTCGGCGAGTGTTCCGTCGAGCAGGGCGTACTCCGGTTCGCTCTTGCGCAGGACCTTCAGCAGGCCAGGCGCCTGACCGGCGAGAAGGTTGATCACAGCGGTGGTGTATGCGTGGGCGGTGCCAACTGAGATGCCGAAGCCGGCCGCGATCTGGGCCAGGGTGTCGTGCTTGCGCAGGTACACCAGAGCGACGAGCGCACGTTGGTACGGCGGGAGCTTGCAGCGGCGGTCACCCTCGCGGGTGACGATGAGCATGGTGAGCCACTCGACCAACGCGTGGGGCAGGTCGAGTGCGGCAGGATGAGGACCCAACGAGGCACCTGCGCTGATGAGTTGAGACGTCGAACACCTCCCTCAACAGCGCGGGTGCCTCGTGCGTTGTGGCCAGTCGCGCAGTCACCCATCAGTGGCCACTCTGAAAGAGCTCAGTGACCAAAACTCGACCGCGATTGGATCCCAACGGGAAGAGGGGCTACAGGCCCGTCGGCAGCCGACCGGAGCCGACCCAGGCTCCGCCCAGCCCCTCCGACCACTGAGCCGGACACCGGTGACTCCGACGAAGGATGACGCTGAAGGCACCCGCCGCGAAAAGTCACTGGCCTTTGCCTGCACGCAGGGGATTTACGTGCCGATGAACACCTGCCCGGCAGCCAGTCCCGATTGTGAGGACCCACGAGCGCATCGCGCCCCTCAGCCCCGGCGTACGCGCGCCCACGAGTGGGTGGCGGAGGTCGGCGACGTCGCGTTCGCCCTGCTCCGGAGCCGCCGTGTGGTGTCGGGTGATTCCCGCTTGGGGTGCGCGGTGCGGCGGGGGCGACAGAGACCGTCCGGGAGCGCTTCGAACGCGCCTGGGCGACCGCGTTTTCGGTGCGCCCATAGGCTCAACGGGCCATCAAGCCAGCGTCACTTGAACGTCAAGAGCGTTCGCAAGACAGCCACCGCAACAACCTTCAATACTGCCCTCACTCCAAAAGCGCAGGTCACAGCGGTTCGGGCCGACCGACCTGTTACACAGGCGAAACAGGTCGAGAGGCGACCCTGATACAGAAAGCCACAGGTCAGACGCGCTTTGCAACAGGCTCCAGGATCGCCACGCACTCCACATGATGCGTCATAGAGCTCGTAACACGATCATGATCGTGTCTTCTTGAGGCGTCTGAAGCAGATCAGGCTGCAGGCGAGGGAGACGAAGGCGTCGTGGAGTTCGGTGCGGCGTTCCCAGCGCACGGCGAGCCGCTTGAACTGGTGGAGCAGGGCGAAGGTCTGCTCGACGACGTGGCGGAGCTTGCCGATGCCCTTGATGTTCGGTGAACCCTTGCGGGAGATGACGGGCGGGATTCGTCGGTTCCGCAGTGCGTCCCGGTGGGCGTTGGAGTCGTAGCCCTTGTCACCGAGCAGGGATTCAGGTCGGCGGCGGGGACGGCCGGGGCGTCCTGCGACGGGCGGGATGCCGTCGACCAGGGCGAGGGTCTGGGTGACGTCGTTGACGTTCGCCGCAGTCGTGATGACCTTCAGTGGGATGCCGCGTCCGTCGCAGATCAGGTGGTGCTTGCTGCCCGCCTTCCGCCGGTCGACCGGCGACGGACCGGTGTCGGCGCCCCCCTTTTCGCGCGGATGTGAGAACCATCCACGCAGGCCCGCGACCAGTCGAGCTCGCCGGCCGCGTTCAGCTCGGCGAGCAGGACCTGGTGCAGCCGGTCGAAAGCTCCTGCCTTCTGCCACCGGTCCAGCCGGCGCCAGCACGTCTGCCCCGATCCGAAGTCCAGCTCCAGCGGCAGGAGTTGCCAGGCTATGTCGTTGTACAGGACGAACAGAATGCCCTGCAGACAGAGCCGGTCCGACACCGGCCGAGGCCCCGGCGACCGCTCCGGCCACGGCGGCAGCAACGGCTCGATCAACGCCCACAACTCATCGTCCACGATCCACGGTCGAGTACCCACACCATCACGAACGGCCGAATCGTCACACCGGTAACGCTCGACCAGCCCACATCAACAAGATCGTGTTACAAGCTCATAGCCAGAGTTCCTCTCATGAGATCCATCTGACCTGCTGTCACCACCCACCACATCTCGGGGGAACCTCAGGGAGAACCACAGCGGTGTGCCGTTCGCGGTGGCGATGACCTGCACATTCATCCCGTGCCGCTTGTGCTTCTGCGAGTAGTACGGCTCGCCGGCGGCCACACGGCCGGCAGGGATCAAGGTGCCGTCGACGATGACGTGCTCCCACGGCTTCACCGCGGCCAGGGCGTCATGGAGGCCAGGCGCCTAGTCGGCGAGGATCTCGACCGTCTCGTTGACGTACCGGCCGGCGGTCGCAGTGGAGACCCCGAACCCGGCACCGTCCTGGGCCAGCGTCTCGTTCTTCCGCAGATGGACCAGCGTGAGCAGAGCCTGCTGAAAGCAACCCAGCCTGCTCCACCGGGAGTTCAATTCACGCCTTCGGGCGTAGATCAGCCAGGAAACGTGCTCCACGACCTCGTGCTGGACATCGAGCATGGCAGAGTACGGGACCAACGAGGCTCCTCGGACGTGGCGTGGGTGCGTAGAGAAGACCACCGCAACGACCAGGAGCCTCGCCTCGTTGCGAACCCCGATCACCACCGGCCATCACCCTCACGTCACAGGATGAGAACAGCTCACTGAGCTTCTTCAGCGGTGACGCTCCAGAGTGAGGACAGCTTTGGCGATTGACGTCATGCGGTTGGGGCTGCATCGGGACCTGCGAAAGATGCGCCAGGACTTCAGTCGCGCGACACCGCGCTCGACCGGCGCCCGCGCTTCGGCCAGGGCCCGGTTGATGGTCTTCTCGGCGGAGGTGAGTTCCTGCAGGGGCCTGTGTTTGATGCCGGTGGTCAGCCACGGGCCGGCGCCCTGGTAGGCGAGATCGGCCAGAATGGGAACGCCCTGGCGTTCGCACATCCGGATGATCCGGTGGGTGCGGGCAGCGGTCAGGTCGTGGGTGCGGCCTGGCAGGGCGGGTGACAGCCACAGCAGCCGGCCGCCGGGATCGGTGACGACCTGCACGTTCACACCGTGGCGCCGGTGTTTGTGGGAGTAGTCGGCCCGGCCGTCGCCGACCCGGTCGCACTCGGCGAGGGTGCCGTCGAGCAGGACGAACTCGGGTTCGTGCTCGCGCAGCGTCTTCAGCAGACCTGGTGCACGTTCGGCGAGCAGGTCGACAACCGCGCTGGTGTAGGCATGGGCCGTGGACTCGCTGATCCCGAACCCGGCGGCGATCTTCGCCGGAGTGGTGTGTTCGCGCAGGTACGCCAGTGCCACCATCGCGCGCTGTGACGGGCGGAGTTTGCAGCGTCGGTCGCCCTCACGGGTGACGATCAGCATAGTGACCCACTCCACGAGTGCGTGCGGCAGGTCGAGTGCGGCAGGATGGATGACCAACGAGGCCCCCGAGCAACGTGATGGAGACGTCAGACATCTCGATCAACAGCCCAGGGGTCTCGCTCGTTGCGCCTCACGACCCATAACCCGATCAGTGGCCAACTCGAAGAAGCTCACTGAAAATCAGGCCGGTGAGATAGCCAGTTCCGTCGGCGAAACCGTGGGGCCGAAGACCGATAGCTGAACGACCGGCTCTGACCCGAAGCACATTTACTTACTTCGGGTCAGGGCCAGGGAACCCTATTGAAGGACCCCGCCTGCCAGGCGGGCATTTTCACCCTTCGCCCGAAGCTCTCTGCCTGAGCAGAAGGCGAAGCTAGAGGTTGATTCTGGGTTGCCTGGCAGGGTTTCCGTAGGACAAGACCCTTTTCAGACCAACCCCCAGCTTGCGGATGTCGAGATCGGGCGAGATGGCCAATGGGACGTCATTGGCCGGCAGTTCGAGTGCCTCAACAGCATCGTCATCGAAGCGGAGGCGCAGTATCCCATGCAGGATAGAAACTTCCTCAAGGCCGCCGTAGTGCACCCCGTCGCTCTCGTTCACGACGCAATAACTGTCGGTCTCGTTCCGCACGTCTTGCTCTTTCACCTCGTCCCTTAGGGGACGCTGGAAGTCAAAGTAAAAGCCATCACTCTCTGCATCTTCTCCGTCCCCAATGAAAACGGTGAAAGTTGCACCTGGCACCGCTTCTCCGATGACCAGCGCAGTGATCGCCCAGTACGTGGATGGTTGAGTCACCTACCCCAACTCCATTCCCTCTTGCCTTGCCTGTACACGAAGGTCGCCCCCAGTTCCTCCGCCGCCTGCTGCATGCGCGCCTGACAATTCTGGCACGGCGGCTTCAGCCCATGAATGGTAACTGTGTCGCCCGACTTGATGGGCGCCAGATTTGAGTAGGGATCGCCGTTAATGTCCATACTGGTCGTGCCGGACATTCGGATCACCCGAGTCTCCGTGTGGGACTTCGATTGACTCTCCCCGCCGGCCATGCTGCCACTTCTCAGGCTGTAGGTGACTACCATCTGGCCGTCGCGAGTCACCTCAACCCTGGCCCAATGAGTCTTCGTGGTAGTCTTGCCCGTTATTGAACCTTTTCGGTCACGCGCCTTCCTATCTCCATAGGTAGGCTTTCCGGACTTGGCCATTGGCTTGTGAGCGAATACTGAGGCCAGGACCCCAGGAACCAGATAGTAGCCGCTTGCCGTGTCCACCCCCGATTCGGCCATCTGTTCGTCGTATCCGGGACCGAACCCGCAACCGGGTTGTCCCCACCCGCCATCGCCCCAGCATCCATCATCCCAGAGCCAGCCAGCCCCATCGATGGCGTAGACAACGTTGGATACAAGGCCAGTAATGGCTGCCTCGAGTGGTCCAGGACCCTTCTCTACCGCTCCGCTCATTGCATCGCGGGTGCAGTTTCCCTGCAGAACGGAACAACTACCGGATCCTCCGCTACCACCACCTCTGGAGCCGCCCTTGCCGCCGCTGCCGGCCGTAGCCGTACCGCCAGTGAAGCCAGTCCCAGGCGGCGCATCCCAGTTGAGCCCTGCAGGAGGAACCGGCGCCGCACTGTTGTTACCGGGTCGGCCGTTGCCCGGGTCAAGGCGTGTACCTGTGGGGTCGGAGTTAGTTGCGGGGGCTTGGCCGCCGTAGCTGTAGCCGTTGAGGGTCTGGTGTTTGTCGAGTTCGAGGATGGGGTCGACGCTGATGAACTGACCGGTCGCCGGGTCGTATTCACGGGCGCCGATGTGGGTCAGGCCCGTTGCTGAATTAGCTGGCTTACCGAGGAATGCCTTGTCGTCGGGCCAGGTCGCTGGCTGGATTCCGCGCGTTCCTCCGAAGGGGGTGCTGAAACGCTTGGTGACGACCTGGGTGGTGGCGTCAGTGGCGATGCTGCTGGTGCCATGGTGGTCGCCTGCCAGGAAGTTGAGTTTGCTGCCCGCAGTGCCGAGAATGGCCGTGCGCACGGCAATGGTCTGGCCGGCCGCGCTGTAGTAGCGGGTGCCGGAGACCGTCTTCGCCGTCCCCTTAGTCTTGAGGCGTACCTCCGTCGAGCCGAGGTAGAGGATCGTGTCGCCGTCGCCGCTCGCGCGGCGGATCAGGAGTTCCCCGTCGGCGTCGTACAGGTAGGTGGTGCCGAGGGCGGGTCTGGCGCCGACGGCCGGTTCGGTGGTGGAGGACAGTTGGCCTTCGGTGTTCCAGAGCAGGGTCTGGGTGGCTTGAGTGCCGGGGCGGCTAGTGGTGTTGCCCGCGAGGTCGTAGCCGTATGTCGCGGTTCTGGCTCCAGTGGTCTTGACGAGTGGGTGCGGCTGGCTGGCCGGGGTCTTGTACTCATAGCCGGTGGTCGCGTCACCCGTGGTCGTGTGGGTGGTCTCGGTGCTGCGCTGGCCGGCGTTGTTGTACGTGTAGCTCATCCAGTACGGTGCCGCCCCATCCAGGTTGGCTGTGGAGCGGCCCGTGGTGGCGCAGTCGGCGGTCTTGGGGGTCCAGGCTTCGGTGAGGCGGCGGTGCGCGTCGTAGGTGAAGCACTGGTTGTCGGCCTTGGTGGTGCCGCCGAGTGTGGTGGGGTCGAGGATCGACTGGACGTTGCCGGCGTCGTCCCGGGTGAAGTTGAGGTCCTGCAGCATGTACGGGTGCGTCTGGTTGGTGACGTGGCTGCGGGTGAGGCGGCCGGTGCCCGCCTCGTACTTGTTGGTGATGTAGGTGTTCTTGGCGCCTGCGCCCAGGGTGAGCTGTTCGACCTGGCCGAGTGCGGAGTAGGTGACACCGAGGAGGTAGGTGCTGGTGCCGGAGAGTTCGGTCGTCAGTCCGAGCGAGTTGTACTTGGGCGAGATGATCTCCTTGGGGAGACCACCGGCGGCCGGTTCCTTGGTGTTGGCGATGCTCCCGTCGGCGAGATACGCCGTTCCGAAGGTGAGGGGGGACGTGACCGCGCCGGAGGTGACCAGCGGGTCGTCGGCCGGAAGCTCGAGGTCAGTGCTAATGGGGCGGCCGAGCGTGTCGTGCTCCGTGATCCGCTTGGTGAACCTCTTACCGGTGGTGCCACCGACGTAGCGGGTGGAGGCGCTGGGCTGGCCCTTGAGAATGGTGTCGTAGGTCCAGTCGGCGAGCTTGTTCGCGTCGGCCTTCGCCGTCTGCCACAGGCCGATCTTACGGCCGAGCTCGTCATACTCGTACAGCAGCTTGGCGTTACGTGCGTCCGTGGTAAGGCTGACCTGGTCGAGGTCGGTGTACTCGGTGGTGGAGGCGCCCTTGTCCGGGTCGGTCGTGCCGGTCTGACGGCCGAACAGGTCGTAGGAGTAGGTCCACTTGGCGTCGTCAATGCCGGTGATGACCGACTGCTTGCCGTCACGGGTGTAGTCGTACTTGACGCGAGTGTAGGGGGTGCCGGTCGTAGCGCCGTAGGCCGTGTCGGTAGGTGCCGTGCCACCGTAGGTACGCGTCTCCGTGGTGCGTCCCAGCGCGTCGGTGATGGTGCGCATGGCATTGCCGCCATTGACGGCTGTGGTGGCCGTCGAATCACCTGTGTAGCTCGTAGTGGTCGACCAGCGGTCCTCGCCGAACACGGTAAGCGTGGTCTTCGTGGGCCGGGCCGCCGCGTCGTACGCCGTCCGGGTTAGGGCCGGGGTGTGGGCGTAGGAGGCCCGAGCGTACGTGCCTTCCGGCACCTTGAGGTTGTCGTAGATGTCGACGTACGTCTCGTAGGCCAGGCCACGCGAGTCGTAGCGGGTGTCGGTGAGAACCCGGCCGCCGAGGGGCGATGCGGTCTGTGTCTGGAGCGGGCGGAGCAGGGCGTCGGTGATGGCGTAGCTGGTGTTGTAGCTCTGGCCGTCGGCCTTGAGGGTGGCGACCGAGGTCCAGGGCTGAGTGCCGCGGGCGAAGTTGTAATCGTACTTCGCCGTGGGTGTGTCGATGCCCTTGGTGCGATTGGGTGCCCAGGTGCCTGTGATGCGGCCAAGGGCGTCGTAGATATTCTCGGTCTTCTTGAGGTTGGCGTCGAGCGTGCTCGTCACAGATCCGCGTGCCGGGTCGACGTAGGTGTACGTCTTGTGGATCTGGCCGTTGGAGGAAGTGAGCTTGGGCGCGGAGACAATAATGGCGGTCAGCGGGCCGGCAGCAGCGGGGTAGTACGCAGTGGAAGTGACATATCCCTTGGCGTCAGTGACGGTGAGCGGTCGGCCGAGGGAGTCGTAGGTCGTCTTGGCAGCGGTCTGCCAGCCGCCGTTGACGTTGGGGGGGCGGTCGACGGTACCGGCGGCAGCCGGGTAGGCCTTGGCTCTGCCGGACCAGGTGACAAGACCACGG
Organism: Streptomyces sp. NPDC007346; assembly: GCF_040703535.1. Lineage (NCBI taxonomy): Bacteria > Bacillati > Actinomycetota > Actinomycetes > Kitasatosporales > Streptomycetaceae > Streptomyces > Streptomyces sp. NPDC007346. Next base: position 20,904 of record NZ_JBEYKR010000003.1, on the reverse strand, counting down.
GTCGGCGTCTGTGAGGCGGACCAGCCGGTGGCGGACAGATTGTCGTAGACCGCTGCAGTGTCGGAGAGGACATCGCCGCGGGTCTTGGACGTCGCGGGGAGGTCCAACTTGTCGTCGGTCAAAGTCGCGCCAGCGGAGTCCAGGCAGGCGGAGCCGACAACGCGGGTACGGGAAACCAGACTGGTCAGGCCCTTGGCTGGGTTGCGGGCGTACCAGGTACGGCTGCATGTCTCGTCGCCGGTCTTCGCCATGTCGCCACTTGACTCGGCCTGAGTAGCCATGCCGTAGGTGGCGTCGTACGTATACGTCGTGCTGCTACGCCGCCAGGTATTACTGACGGGTAGATAGGTGTTCAGGTAGGTCCGGGCAGTACGAACATAGTTCGCCTTGGTGTTCGCGTATGAGCGCTGCTGACTCGCAGTCTGCTTGTACCAGATGTTGTGCCAGGTGACGGAGACGGGCTCTGCGGCGTTGTAGGTGATCTCCTGGCGAAGGAATCCCGCGTAGACGTCTAGGTCCGTGGCATCGGTGACATTCAGCCCCGCGATATCAATCCCAAGAATCTGGACGCTGCGAGTGGTCCCGTCGAGGCGCTTGTCTCCGTGCATGCCCTGCATGTACAGGCGGACCGTCTTGGACTGCGGGTGGCTGGTGTCCCCGGTGTAGGTGGTGACCTTCTGGTAGCCGCGCCAGGTGGACCAGGTTCGCTCGTCCTCGGGGGTGAAGGGGTCGTCGTTGCGGTGCCAGCCAGGGCTTTCGTAAGTGTAGGAGTTTTCCACTGCGGGGTTCTGGCCGGCCGGGTCGGAGGTGGTGACGGCGGTGACGTTGTACTTGTGGAACCAGTCCAGTTTCGGGTCGCCGCCGTTGATGGGCCAGTAGACGGGGTAGCAGGAGAGGTTGTTGTCGTCCTCTGCCTTGGGCATCTTGCTGCCGCGGACGCACTGCGGGTCGGAGAGGGTGACCGTGGTGATGGCGCCGGTCTCGGTGGTGATGGTGTTGATGCGAGGCCGTGTCAGCGGGACGATGTTGTCGCCCGGGGCGTCGACGCGGTTGGGCCGCATGTGGTAGCCGAATTCCACCGGTGGTACAGAGATGGAACCACCGTTCTTGCCGATGCGCTGGAGTGACTTGAGGACCAGGGTCTTGTCGGACGGGTTGCCGATATCCGCGCCGTCCAGGAACTGATAGGTGAGCGCGTAGTTGTCAACCGCCTTGTAGGCGGCGGGCTCGGCAGCCGTGGACCAGACGCTTGTGCTGATGCCGGTGAGCATCTTGCGGGTGAAGAAGGCGGGACCGGTCGGCATGCAGTCCGTCTCACTCGCGGTGCAGAGTGCGTCGAAGGGTACGTCCGGCCATCTCTTGGCAGTGTCCTCCGTCAACGAGGAGCAGTTGTCGGCGGTGCAACGTTCGCTGTAGCTGAAGGTCACCTTGCCAGAGGTGGTGCCGGTGAACAGGGTATCCGCGCGCTGGCCGTACTTGATCTCCGTGAGGTAGCCGCCGCGGGTGTAGGCGGCAAGCTTGGTCTTGTCGCCGTTCTTGGCATAGTGGTTGGTGTCTGCCTTGTACCAGTAGGTGGAGGCGTTGCCGTGTACGTCTGTGACGAGGTCGAGGTTCCAGCGCCATGCCTGGTTCTTGGAGCGGCCGGAGAAGCTGGTGCCCGAGGAGTGGCCCGGTTCGCCGGCGTCGTCGCCGAACACCGGGACCGTCCAGACGGAGTTGGTGCGCTCGGTGCCGGCGCCGGAAAGCTTGTTCAGGCCGAAGGTGTAGGTGGTGCCGTCACCAGTGGTGACCTTCCAGTACTCGCCCTTGCCGTCGCCCTTGCCCTTGCCCTTGCCCTTGCCCTTGCCCTTGACGATGTTGTCGCCGTCGTCGCCGTTGTCAGCTCCGGTCCCGTGGGTGACCTGGGAGGCGTCATCGTTCTTCAGCCGCCAGGTGCCGTTGGTGTCGTCCTTGACAAGTTCGGTGGCCTTGCCGTTGAGGACGAGTGAGGCGTTCTCGTACTTCCAGCACTGGTCGGACTTGTCGTGCTGGCCGTCGTCGTCGCACGAGCCGTACTTGCGCTCGATGTAGGACGAGGTGAGGTCGAATCCCTCACCCAGCATGGAGCCCTGGTTGTTGGTGTTCGCGGTTCGGCCGTCGATGCTGCCCGAGTCGTAGGACAGCGAGAGCGAAGTCGCCGGTCCTGCGGCTGCGGGCGGAACGCTGACGGGGTAGGACCAGGTGAACGAGCCTGAGGAGCCGCCTGCCTCCCAGTTGGAGGAGGTCGCCAGCGGGGTTGCCTTGTAGTCGCCCGCTGCGGACGCCGGAGCGACGCCCGCCGTCACGGCGAACACGCTGGTCGGGACCGCGCCCCCCTTGGCCTCGGTTGTCTGCGGAACGGCGACCCGCGCGGAGACGGTCTGCGCACCGGCATCGTTCTGGGACTGCACGGGGGTTTGGGTGCGGCACTCCCGCTTCTGCGGGCTGGTCAGAGCGCAGGCGGGAAGGGACACCAGCCCGAGGCGGGAGCCCCAGTTGCCACCGATCGCGTCGGCGAAGGAGGAATAGTCGACGGTGAGCCCGGCGTCCCCCGCAAATTCGGCGGCGGCGGTGAATACGACGCCGGTGATGCCCGTGCTGCGGGCAGCCTTCTGATCGAGGACATTCACCGTAGCCATACCGTTGGCGGGCGCAGCCGGTCTACCGTTGTGTGCCGTGGTTTTCGCGAGCGGAAGCTCGGTAACAGAGACGAAGGCCGTACCGGAATCACCCGGCTTCCCTGATATCTCGTGGGTGCCTTGTGCTGCCTTGGGCCAGCGGGCGGCCTGCTCGCTGCGGGCCTGAGCAGCCTGCTGGCTGTTGAGGGCCTTGTTCTTCGCCACCCTTTCGCGGGCCTCCTCGGCCCCGAGCGCTGAGATGGCCTTGACCTTACTCACGCGGGGTGCAGGCACATCGGGGCGCCCCAACGGGTCTGCGGCCATCGCCAGCGGGGTGAGTCCGGTCGGTACGGAGAGAATGAGGGCCAGTACCCCGACCATAGGGGCACGGAGTCTCCGTGCACCGGAGGCGGAGCGGCGTCTTGCGCTGAGCCTCGCGAACGCGGAACGGGATCGGGACACGGACACGTCTTCTCTCCAGGAGCGGCCAGCCCACCAGCGGGCGGGACGGCAATGTGGCGGTGCAGGGGGGCGAGCGTGGACCACCCGAGTCGTGCGGGCCACGCTCGATTTCAGAGGCGCGGGGTCTCAGGTGCCGACGACATCGGAGACCTGTTCGCTGTCGCTCAGCGCCCCGGCCCATAGGCGGATATCGCTGAGGCGCCCGGGGAGGAAGTTGCCCCAGGCCCCGAGGTACCCCTTGCCGACCGCGAACTCGCCGACGCCGACCTGCGCGGTGTAGCCGATGCCGTCGCTGGTCTGCTGGTCAGAGGTCAGGTATAGCTGGATCGTCTTGTCCTGTGCGTTGTAGACACCGGTCAGGCGGGTCTCGGTGTCTACCAGAGCTTCGTCGATGCTCTGGACGGAAGCCCCGTTGCCATCAGACTCCAGGCGGCCGAAGTGCCAGCGACCGACCGGAACCGTCGTCGTCTTGGGGTTGCCGTTCCCGTCGATAACCGGGTCACCGTTCTCATCGAACTCGGGTTCCTGACGGGTACCGGTCTTCTCGAACCACAGACTCCAGGACGATCCAGTGGCTGTGCGCTGGCCGAGAACCTGAGCCCTGTAACCGTTCGGCTTGGCAAGGATCTTGGCCGCGTCGACCACGGCCTGCGTAGTCACGGTAAAGGAACCCGTGTCGTCGACCACCGGACCGGGTGTCGTCCCCGCCCCGGTGGTGCCATCGAGCACCAACTCATCATCGGTCACTGAGGCGCCTGCGGACAGGGTGAGAGGACGGCCGTAGCCCGACACCTCATCGATCAGGGACGATCCTTGTGTTCCGGCCGGGTTCCATGCGGCGACCAGCTCCGCCGAGGCCTTGCCACTGGGGTCCAGCAGGGCATTCTCTCGCGCGATCTGCACTCCGGTCAGGGCCTCCTGCCACACGGCTGCTTCATCGATCACTCCGGGGAAGTAGTCCGTGTAGGTGCCCGACCAGTGCACACGCCCGATCTGCAGAGGGCCGTTAGCTGCCCACGGTGTTGTGAACTCGGTAGTCCCCTGAAGCCCTCCGTTGACGTAGAAGCTGATCGTGTTGTCGACGGCGTTGAAGACACCGGCGAGGTGCGTCCACACCTTCGGAACCGCCGGGTTCTTGGAGACGACGCTCTTGTATGACCAGGTTCCCCCCGCCGGTGCGTCGGCATTGGCCTCCCGGAAGGACCATTTCTTGAGGGTGTGCTCATAACTCAGCAGGAAGGGGCTGCGGTTGACTCCGTCCTGACCCACCACCGTGGCGTTACGCGTCGGATCGTCGATGCGGACCCATGCAGCCACGGTGTAGGAAGCACGGGTGTCGATGACCGGGCCGGCAGTGGCCGTGTAGGCGGTGGTGCCGTTCAGCCTGAGGCCGCTATCGGGGCTCTCTACTGCCGGGGTGGTGCTCGTGGCGGGCATGATCGTCACTTCACCGCGACGCCCCTGGTCGGTACGGACTGCTCCGCCCGCCAGCGTGGCGTTGTCCTTGAGCGCGGGATCATTGGTCGAGGAGTCGACAGCTGCACCAGCTGCCTCGTGGAAAGTCCAGCGACCCACCGGGCCGTCGCCTTCCTTGACCACAAACTCGACAGAATTGGCCGCGCCGGATCCGTAGTTGTCCTTCGCCTCCGCATAGAGAACCATCGTCCCCGAAGTCGGCGGGATTGGGTTAATGGTCGCGGTGGCTCCCGACTTATAGGCGGACCAGCCCGAGTCGAACGATCCGCCCGCCAGCCGGTAGCGGTACCCGGTGTTCACGTCACCAGATGCCGGACCGAGAGTGAAGGATCCAGCCTTGCCCGGCTTGCCGCGAGGCACACAATCATTGGCTGTACACGGCGTGTAGGAATCCGGATCGACCTGATTAAAGGTGATCGTGGGAGGCTTAGGCGCTTTGCTGTCGATCTTGAAGTAACACCAGCCTGGGGTGGAGCCGTTGGAAGGTCCTTCCAGCCACTGCGAGCCGTAGTAGGAACGTGTCCAGGCACGCATGCGCAAAAGGGCGTTCTCGGGCAGCGTCGGGGCTGTAGCGGTGACTTTGACGTTATCGCCCACGTATCCGGAACTCGGGCGGACCATCTCACTCATGGCATTGACCCAAGTGCCGTTACTCTGCTTCTTGTCGACGTCCATGGCAACTCTGAGCTTGGCTCCGGACTCTCCGCCGGCCGCTGTCTGCGCCGTAGCCGTCAGATCGGGGGTCGGGTCGGTAACGATCGCCGGGGCAGACTCGGCCGTGTTGCAATCATGGACCTTGCCCGCGACTGTACCGATGCTGCTGGGCTTGGCCGGCTTGCCGACATACTCGACGCTCAGCACCGCATCATCGTCGAATCGCTTCCATGCGACCGTGTCGGACTCATTGTTGGCCATCAGCATCAGTGTCAGACGTGCGATCTTGCCATCGGCGAAGCTGCGGACCGTAGGCGTCAGATTCTCGTCGGGCTCCGCCGGATTGTCGTGGAACTCAATGGGGGCACGAGGCTGGGCAGGGCTGCAGTTACTGCCGCGGCCAGCCGAGACGCTACGGTCACCCATCTGGTCCAGCTTCGCGGGTCCGGGCCACTTCGAAGATGGGGAAATATTGTTCGTACGCTCCAGATCGACCACACGGGCGGCGCAGGAGAACGACCAGGTCTCCGTGACGCGGAACGTGGCATCCAGGACGTGCTTGCCCTTCAACTTTCCAGGGTCGAACTCGAAGTACATCCTGTTCACATAGCCATTGCCACAGTAGTACGAGACCCCGCCGATCACTGCCGAGCCGCACTTCCCGACGCTCATCCCGTTGGTTCCACCGGAGAAATTCCAGAACACGTCACCGTCCGAGGAAAGCACGGTGCGCTCAGACTCGTTCAGTTCGACCGACGGGTCGATGTAAAGCGGGAAATTCCTCTCGTCGGTGTTGGCCAGCAGATCGGCATCCGGCTCGACGGTCACCGCCGAGTCGGTGAGCTTGAGGTCCATCACCGATGACTGGTCACCGGTACCCGGGCCAGCCAGCGGATCGCCCTCTTCAGCAGGGCCTGCTGCTACCGGATGCTCCATACCGGCCTCAGCGGGCAAGGACATGTAGAGCGAACGCTCGGCGGGAGCAGGGGCCTGGCTGTCGCCTGCGGAGTCCCACATCCGGGCGGCGGGTGAGCGGAACACCGGCCGGCCGTTGCCGTCCAATGCGTCCACTCCTCCGCCGACGCCGGGCTGGACCGTCAGATTCTCCGCACTGAGCCGGTACTCGATGGATCTGAGAGCCGGGTTTGCCGCCGCCTCGGGGGACTTCACCTCCAGCACCTGCCGAAAACCTTCGACAGTCGCTGTGAGGATCAGGTTCACATCCGGGAGCACATTCTCGTAAATCGCGCGCTCCCCGGCGAGCCGGGGCGCCGGAAGAACTCCGGGCCAGCCGAGCGATACGGGCTGATGTCCCTCAGCAATCGTGACGAGGTCCGCTCCGTCACCACCCGCAGAGAACGAGAGCTCCACTGCGGCCGCCTTGGGACCGACCGACCCGTCTGTATGACGCACCAGCGTAGTGTCGGGTTCGATCCACTTCCCCTGAGGGGCCACACGAACCGGAATGATCGACTTCTCCAGCGTGAAAGTCGCCCCATCCGGGTTGGCAAAGACCGTCTCCCGCTCGGTGCGTTCTTCCACGACCTCCACACGTTCACCGGTCGCCACCGCGGCGGCTGAAGCCCGGAGCTCCGGCGAGGCCAGTTGCCTAGCAGTAGCTGAAGAGGCCATGGCCTGCTGGTTCAGCGCAGGTGACACACTCAACATGGTGGCCAACACAGCCGTCGTGCACACACCGTGACGCGCACGACGCCACATCCCACCACTCACAAACCCGCCCCGTTTTCCACATGGCCTTCACAAAAGTCAGCCAAATATCGAGGGTTGGACGAACCCCGTCAAGAGTGATCCAAATCACATACCCTATGAGTGGCGATAGCAAAGCTAGGCAATCTCACCCGACGAGAGATCGCCGCTCGAGGGAGAAACAGACCTTGCAGTCGGAAAATCCCCCGAACTGATAGCGGCCTGAGCCAAGTCCAAGGCACAGGCCGCGCGCTCCGTCCGACGCTGCGGGCACACCTCGGCGCACCGAGTTTCGAAACGTGAACGCCAACTAGTAGCGCTTGGTCATGTGTGATCTGTGATGGCGTGTCTTCTTGATCGGTCGTGTCGTTAACTGGGTGTGCTGAGTGCGGAGTTGGCTGCGGTCCGGTGTGATCTGGAGAACTTCGCGGCGGAGATGTTCGAGCCGTTCACGCGGGCGGATCAGCGCCGGTGGGGCGGGGTGTATCTGCGGGGCCTGCTGCTGGACGGCTAGCGCAAGTCGGTGGAGCCGATGGCCGCCCGCCTGGGCGAGGACGGTAACCGGCAGGCCCTGGCCCACTTCGTCACCTCCAGCCCGTGGGATGCGGCGCATGTGCGGGCCCGGTTGGCCTAGCGCATGCAGCCGATCATCAAGCCCACCACGCTGGTCATCGATGACACCGGGTTCCTCAAGGACGGGGACGCGTCCGCGTGCGTGAGCAGGCAGTACACCGGCACCGCGGGCAAGGTCACCAACTGCCAGGCCGGAGTCTCGCTGCACCTGGCTTCCTACGGTGCCTCGGCGGCGGTGAACTGGCGTCTGTTCCAGCCCGGGAGCTGGGATCCCGCCTCGCCGAAGGCCGATCCGGCCAAGGTAGCCGGCCGTGAGCGGTGCGCCATCCCTGCCCAGGTGGGCCATGTCGAGAAGTGGCAGCTGGCCCTGGACATGATCGACGAAACGCGGTCCTGGGGCATCGACATGCCCCAGGTCATCGCCGACGGGGGCTACGGGGACACCGCCGCCTTCCGGCTCGGCCTGGAGACACGCGGACTCGACTACGTGGTGGGCATCTCGACAACAACCACCGCACAACCCGAGGACGCACGGCCGTCGACCCCCACCTGCCCCGGCAGGGGCCAGCGGCCGGTCCCTGCCTATCCCGAGTCGGCACAGCGGGTGAAGGACATGGTCATCGCGGCCGGCAAATCCTCCGCACGGCCGGTGCAGTGGAGGGAGGGATCACGGCCGGGCAGCGGCCGCAGCGGGGTGAAACGCATGTACTCCCGCTTCGTTGCCCTGCGGATCAGGCCCGCCGGGCGCGAGATCCGCCAGGACACGACCACCGCCGAGCTTCCGGTCCGCCGGCTGCTGGCGGAGTGGCCCGCCGACCAGGACGAGCCCGTGCAGTTCTGGCTCTCCAACCTGGCCGATACCACCCCGCTGTCTGTCCTCGTGCGCACCGCGAAGCTCCGCTGGCGCATCGAGAACGACTACCGCGAGATGAAACAGGCCCTGGGTCTGACCCACTTCGAGGGCCGAACCTGGCCAGGCTGGCACCACCACGTCACTCTCGTCTCGGTCGCCCACGCCTTCTGCACCCTGCAGCGACTGAACAGATCCCCAAAAGAGACGGCGTCGGCCTGAGCCTCTACCGAGTCGTCCGCGAGCTGCAGATACTCCTCGCGACCTGGACCGGCGCCTGCCCCACCTGTCACCGCGACATGCCAGACCCCGCACCAACATGACCAAGCACTACTAGCCGTCTGCCGAGAAAGGCCGCACCACATGTCGCCCGTCTACCAGACGTCCTGGGAAGCCGCAGTACGCCACCTGTACAGGGATGCGTCCGCATACGTCGCCACTGGACCCCGCCACCACAAGGACTGGGCCCACGACGTCCTCACCGTGATGGCCCGGGTTCCGGACCCCAGGGGCTGGGCCGGCGTCGACGACACGGCGCAGAGCCCGGAACGTGCGGGCGACCCCAAGCACCCATTCGCCGACCACCCCCCGGAGTACATCGCGTCTCGCCTCAAGGAGATCGACCGGAGCAGCGCCGAGAACCTGCTCCAAGCCCTCACGGAGACCGGGTGCACCCTTGCCAACCTCCAGTACTTCGACGAATCCCCGGACGAACTGCGGGCCATGGCGAGCACGATCCTCGCTCGGTACGGAGACGCGGCCGGGTATTACACGAACGTCAACAAGCAGGGCAGCCTGCCCGGCATGCTCGACTTCACTCTGGAGAGCCTCGGGTACAGCCCGCTGAGTGTCTACATGGAAGACTGTGGCCTCGTCATCGTCTCGGACACCGAGGTGGGCCTGGTCTGGAGCTTCGCCGACTAGTGAGTCCGTATGCGCGTAGGCCCTGCCCCGGTGATTTGAGAGGATGCCCCATGCTGACCCGTTCCGCCTCCTAATCCCGACCGGGAGACCGCCCAGTGGGCCACCCAGCAGGTGGTGACCGCCAACGAACAGGTCATCCACCGCTGGCTCGCCCAGAGCACCCGGGTCCGCCTCACTCTCGAGGCAGCCTGGCCGTCCCGTGAGGAGCCTGTGGGTCGGGTCCAGCTGGAGGGCGACCTGCTGGCCGGGCGCGGCCCCGTCGATGTGCGCGCGGCGCGCGTAGTGCTGCGCCGCGAGGCGATGAGTCCTCTCGGCTTCGTCGTCCACACAACCGTCCCGTTCTACCTGTAGGGGTTGTTGCACGCACATGTCCATGAAGCCCCTCGAACACGACCGGCGGTACGGCGAGCTGGACCAGGTCCTGCGCGCGTATCTGGGTCAGCCGGCCGACGACACCCCGGAGCGACGCAGTCGCGCCCTGGACGCGTATCTCCGCCATACCTGGCATACCCGCCCCTCGGCCATCGCAGAGGCGGAGCGACAGCTGCGCGAGTACAGCCGCAATCCTCCGGGTCGCATCCGGCAGGAGCTGGGTGAGTTCTACTCGATCCCGGACACCGGAAAGCCCCAGTCGGACATCGGTGACTGGCTGACAGTGCTGGCCGACCACCTGAAGAGGAGCATCGAGGAGGGCGACGTCCCCGAGCCATCGTCCCCGCAGACGCACTGGGAGTGGCACGCCCGTTTTCCGGAGACCGCGCAACTGCTGGGGGGCTGGTTCTCGCAGGACATCGTTGACGAGTTTCGCGGCCACGACGCCGCAGTCGCCGACTACGCCGGTACCACGAACCCGCAGTTGGTCGCCCGTCTCGTGGGTGAACTGCACGAGTTGCTCGCCCTCCCCCTGGACGAGGGGGACTACGCCCTGGCTGCCGCCGAACTCGGCATGGAGGTCGGCCCGCCGGAACCGTTCTCCCACGGCGCCTGGTTCCAGTCGCTGGCGGCGACGCTCTCCGGTGTCTGATCCGGCTGAGCGGTCGCGGGACGGGCTCTCCACAGCCGCAGGATGACACGAACGTGCACAGCACCTCAGGGCCGAGCCCTCGCGAGACCCAACCTGAAGGTCCGTCCGGCCGGTGACCGCAGTCCTTTGAGAACATCGCCAGGGCCTCAACAGCACAACCCGGAGGAGACGCAGACGATCCGCAGTCCGAAGGCGGATGTATCTCAGCGCCCTGACCGCACCGAACGGGGCCAGGACGGCTACACCGACCTGCCACCCGGGCGGCCAGATGGCTCGCGGCGGCCTAGAAACCTCTCCTCCATGATGACGCGACGACCCGTACTGCGCCGTGGGTTCGAGGCTTACCTGACGCGCCATAAGAACGAGCGTCAGATGAGCGTCGAGCCAGTCGTGCACCATTCCCGACGAAGATCCCCGCAGACTGCTTGCCCCTGCACTTTCGGGTGAAACCGCAGGTCAGAGCAGTGTGCCGGGACTGCCGCGCGCTCCACGTCGTGTCCGGTGGAAATCATGTCGAGCGCATCGCCGTGCCTGAGAACCCCGGGAAAACTGCAGGTCAGAGCCCCTTTGCCGCAGGCTCCAGAATCGCCACGCACTCCACATGATGCGTCATCGGAAACAGATCGAACGCCCGCAGCGTCCGCACCCTGTAGCCGCCGTCCGCGAAGTACGCCAGGTCCCGGGCCAGTGCCGCCGGGTCGCAGGCCACGTAGGCGATGCGGCGGGCGCCCAGTGAGGACAGGTGCTTGACCACCTGCTTGCCCGCGCCCGCGCGCGGCGGGTCCAGGACGATCAGGTCGCATTCGGTGATGCCCGTGCGGGGCAGGACCTGGTCGACCTTGCCCTGTTCGATGCGGACCCGGTCCAGGTCCTTGAGGTTGTGGCGGGCGTCCTCGACCGCGCGCTTGCCGGACTCGATGCCGAGCACCGCGCCCTTCTCGCCGATGCGCTGGCCGATGGCTCCGGCGAAGAGGCCGACGCCGCAGTAGAGGTCCAGGGCCGTGTCGTTCTTGCGGGGCAGCAGGCCCTGCATGACCGCGCGGACCAGGGTGTTGGCCGCCTGCGGGTGGACCTGCCAGAAGCCGCCGGAGCCGACGCGGTACGTGCGGTCGTCGGCGCGTTCGCGGACGAAGGCGCGGCCGTGGACGCGGTGGACGCCGCCGTCGTGCTCCTCGACGCGGAGTACGGAGACCGGCTTGTCCAGCTCGACCAGGGGGAGCCGGCCGCCGGGCTTCGGGGTGAGGATGACCTGGCGGTCGTTGGAGCCGGTGGCGGTGATCGCCTCCACGGCGGCCAGCTGCGGCCACTCGCGCTTCTCGACGCCGAGCTCCGAGACACCGGGTGCGGCGATCAGGCAGCGGTCGATCGGCTGGACGTCGTGCGAGCGGTGCTTGCGCAGGCCCGCCCGGCCGTCCGCGTCGACGGCGTACTGGACGCGGGTGCGCCAGGCCGGGACCTCGCCCGGCGGGAGCTTGTCGCCCTCGGCGGGCATGACCGTGCCGTCCCAGCCGGCCTCCTCGGGGGTCAGGCCCGCCAGGCGCTGGAGCTGCTCGGCGATCACCTCGCCCTTGAGGCGGCGCTGGGCGCCGGGCTTGGCGTGCTGCCAGTCGCAGCCGCCGCACATGCCGGGGCCGGCGTACGGGCACGGGGCCTCGACGCGGTCCTTGGACGGCTCGATGATCCGTACGGCGTCGGCCCGCAGGAAGCGGGAGTCCGCGTCGCCCTCGGTGACCTTGGCGATGATCTTCTCGCCGGGGAGCGTGTGGCGTACGAAGAGGACCTGGTTCTCGGCGGTACGGGCGATGCAGTGGCCGCCGTGTGCGACGGGACCGACCTCGACCTCGTACTCCTCCCCGACCAGCGACGACGTGGGTTCGTTCTGCATGAGGGGAGGCTCCAGGGAGAAGGAAAGGGGGGAGCCGGGCGTGCGTGCGTGCCCGGACGACAGCCCACCAGTCTACGTGGGTGCGGTCGGGGTGGTTACCACGAGCCGTTCCTCCCGTGTCGGCCCCGGACCCACGTGGGTGCCGGCGTCTCAGCCCTTCCGGTCGGGCTCCTTGTGCCGGCGTTCCACCGGGCCTCGCCGCACCGAACCCGGAGCGTTCCACTCCGCCCGCTTCCGGGCCCGCTTCCTCGCGGCCTCGGAGGACTGGAGCTGGTAGGGGACGGAGGTGACCATGACGCCCGGCGTGAAGAGCAGGCGGCCCTTGAGGCGCAGGGCGCTCTGGTTGTGCAGCAGGTGCTCGTACCAGTGGCCGACCACGTACTCCGGGATGTAGACGCTGATCACGTCGCGCGGGCTCCGGCGGCGCAGCCCCTTGACGTACTCGATGACCGGGCGGGTCACCTCGCGGTAGGGCGAGTCGAGGATCTTGAGCGGGACGTCGACGCCGCGCCGCTCCCAGTCCGCGCGCAGCGCCTTCGTCTCGGCCGGGTCGACGCCGATGGAGAGCGCCTCCAGGTGGTCGGCGCGGATCAGCTGGGCGTAGGCGAGGGCCCGCAGGGTCGGGCGGTGGAGCTTGGAGACCAGGACGATCGCGTGGACCCGGGAGGGGCGGACTGTCTCGTCCTCGGGGGTCTCGTCGGCCGCGATCTCGGCGGCGACCCGGTCGTAGTGCTTCCGGATCGCGGTCATCGTGCCGTAGAAGATCACCATGCCGAGCAGGGCGACCCACGCGCCATGGGTGAACTTGGTGGCCAGGACCACGACCAGGACCAGGCCGGTGAAGAAGGCGCCGAAGGCGTTGATGGCGCGCGAGCGGATCATGTGGCGGCGCCTGGCCCGGTCGCGCTCGGCGGCGAGGTGGCGGTTCCAGTGCCGCACCATGCCGGTCTGGCTGAGGGTGAAGGAGACGAAGACGCCGACGATGTAGAGCTGGATCAGGCGCGTGGTGTCGGCGCCGTAGACCCAGACCAGCAGGATGGCGGCGCCGGCCAGCAGCACGATGCCGTTGGAGAAGGCGAGCCGGTCGCCGCGGGTGTGGAGCTGGCGCGGCAGGTAGCGGTCCTGGGCGAGGATCGAGCCGAGCAGCGGGAAGCCGTTGTACGCGGTGTTCGCGGCCAGGAAGAGGACCAGCGCGGTGGCCACGGCCAGGACCAGGAAGAGGAACGAGCCGTGGCCGAAGACCGCCTCCGCGACCTGGGCGATCACCGGGTGCTGGGTGTAGCCGTCGCCGACCGGGACACCGTCGCGGATCAGGTCCTTCGCCGGGTTCTCGGCCATCTTGACGCCGGTGGCCATCGCCAGGGCGATGATCCCGCAGAACATGGTGACGGCGAGCAGGCCCATCATGGCGAGCGTGGTCGCCGCGTTCCTGCTCTTCGGCTTGCGGAACGCGGGCACCCCGTTGCTGATCGCCTCGACGCCGGTGAGGGCGGCGCAGCCGGAGGAGAAGGCGCGCAGGAGGAGGAAGACCAGCGCGAAGCCGGCGAGGCCCTGGTGCTCGGGCTTGATCTCGAACTCGGAGGTCGGGGCGTGCATCGTCTCGCCGAGGACCAGGCCCCGGAACGCGCCCCACACGAGCATCAGGAAGATGCCCGCCACGAAGAGGTAGGTGGGGACGGCGAACAGTCTCCCGGACTCCCTGACCCCGCGCAGGTTCATCAGGGTGAGCAGGACGATGGCGCCGATGGCGCAGAGGGTCTTGTGCTCGATGACGAAGGGGATCGCGGAGCCCAGGTTCTCCACGCCGGCGGAGATCGACACGGCCACGGTGAGGATGTAGTCGACCAGCAGCGCGCCGGCGACGGTCAGTCCGGCCCTGGGGCCGAGGTTGGTGGTGGCGACCTCGTAGTCGCCGCCGCCGCTGGGGTAGGCGCGGACGTTCTGCCGGTAGGAGGTGACGACCGTGAACATGAGGACCACGACGGCCAGCGCGATCCACGGGCTGAAGTGGTACGCCGACACGCCCGCGACGGACAGCACGAGGAGGACTTCTCCGGGCGCGTACGCCACCGAGGACAGCGGGTCGGACGCGAAGACGGGGAGCGCGACGCGCTTGGGGAGGAGGGTCTCCCCCAGCTTGTCGCTGCTCAGCGCCCGGCCGATCAGGATCCTTTTGGGCAGGTCGGTCAGTTTGGACACGCTGAGGATCGTAAGCCGAGCCCGTACGGGCCGTGGACGCCTGTTCGCCGTGGCCCCCGCTCTTCCGTGGTGGGAGCGGGGACCGGCCGCGATTCTTGACGGAATCCTTGCGGCCGGCACTGTTCCTTTACTCCCCCTTTGCCCAGGTGTCCGGGCGAACGCACACTCGTATGAGGGGATGGCCGCAGGGCGGCTTAAGCTCATCTCCGGGCAACGCCGAAGGTGGTTGCCCCGTTGTTTGCCCGGCAAGCCGAGAGAGAAGTGTGAGCAGCGTGTTTTCGCAGGTCAGCGGGATGACCAGGACGGCGGGGTAGGCGAACGGTGCACATCGTCATCATGGGCTGCGGGCGCGTCGGAGCCGCTCTCGCGCAGACCCTGGAACAGCAGGGGCACACGGTCGCGGTGATCGACCAGGACCCCACGGCCTTCCGCCGTCTCGGCTCCGGATTCGGCGGCCGCCGGGTCACCGGGGTCGGCTTCGATCAGGACACCCTCCGCGAGGCGGGCATCGAGGAGGCCGGGGCGTTCGCCGCGGTCAGCAGCGGCGACAACTCCAACATCATCGCGGCCCGGGTGGCCCGCGAGATGTTCTCCATCGAGAACGTCGCCGCCCGCATCTACGACCCGAAGCGGGCCGAGGTCTACCAGCGGCTCGGCATCCCCACCGTGGCCACGGTGCGCTGGACGGCGGACCAGATGCTGCGCCGGCTGCTGCCGTCGGGCGCGGAGCCGCTGTGGCGCGATCCGAGCGGGGCCGTGCAGCTCGCCGAGGTGCACACGACGCCGTCCTGGATCGGCCACCGGATCAGCACGCTCCAGGAGGAGACCGGCGTCCGCGTCGCCTTCCTCACCCGGTTGGGCGAGGCGATCCTGCCGACCTCGCAGACGGTCCTGCAAGAGGGCGACCTGGTCCACGTGATGATGCGTACGGACGAGATCGCCAAGGTCGAGGAGGCCTTCGCCAACGGTCCCGAGGAGGGTGGTCACTGATGCGTGTGGCGATTGCGGGGGCGGGCGCGGTGGGCCGTTCCATCGCCGCCGAGCTGCTGGAGAACGGGCACGAGGTGCTGCTCATCGACAAGGCGCCGAGCGCCATCTCGGTGGAGCGGGTCCCCTCGGCCGAGTGGCTGCTCGCGGACGCCTGCGAGATCACCTCGCTGGACGAGGCGGCGCTGCAGCGGTGCAACGTGGTGATCGCGGCGACGGGCGACGACAAGGTGAACCTGGTCGTCTCGCTGCTGGCGAAGACCGAGTACGGCGTGCCGCGGGTGGTGGCGCGGGTCAACCACCCGAAGAACGAGTGGCTGTTCAACGAGTCCTGGGGCGTCGATGTCGCGGTCTCGACCCCGCGGCTGATGTCGGCCCTGGTGGAGGAGGCGGTGAGCGTCGGCGATCTGGTCCGGCTGCTGCGCTTCAGCCACGGCGACGCCAACCTGGTGGAGCTGACCCTGCCGCCGGAGTCGGCGCTGGCCGGCACCCGGGTCGGTGCCGTGGCGTGGCCCGAGGACACCTCGCTGGTCACCATCATCCGTGGGACGCGGGTGCTGACGCCGAGTGCGCAGGAGTCCCTGGAGGCCGGTGACGAGCTGCTGTTCGTGGCGGCCCAGGCGCGCGAGGAGCAGTTGGAGGACCTGTTGTCGGTCCGCCGCACCCCGACGTCCGACAGCTGACGTGTGAACGTGTGACGTGTGCACGTGGAAGCCGACGCGTGAACGTAGGGGCTGACGCGTGGACGTAAAGGCTGACGCGTGAGCATAAAGAGGGGCCCGGGACCGACAGCGGTCCCGGGCCCCTCCTTTGTGCCTTACGCCTCCGGGTTGCGGAGCGCTGCCGCGGCCTGCGCCTTGCGGTCGTTCTCGGCCTGTTCCTCGGCCTCCATCTCGGCGAAGACGTCGATGGGCGGCGGCGCCTTCGCGAGGAAGACCCAGGTCAGATAGACCGCGAGCAGGAACGGCGGGATCTTCAGCGCGACCAGCACCCAGCCGAACTGGGTGGTGTCGGCCCACCAGTAGAGCGGGAAGAGGATCGCGCACTTGGCGAGCAGGATGAGGCCCCAGGCGTAACTGGCCTTGGTGTACGCCTTCTTCCGGCCCGGGTTACGGGTCCGCCAGGAGAGGTTCTCCTTGAAGACCGGGCCCAGGATCAGTCCGATCAGCGGTACGCCCGCGGCGGCGGTGCCCAGGTAGGCGATGGCCAGCCCCAGGGTGTAGACCATGCCCGGCAGGTAGAAGTCCTTGGCGTTGCCCGTCATCATCGCGAAGACGACACCGAAGGCCACCCCGAAGACGCCGCTGAAGGCGTGCTTCACGGTGTCCCGGCGGATCAGCCGGACGGCGACCAGGGCCAGCGACACGGCCAGGGCGGCGATGGCCGAGGTGTGCAGGTCCTTGTTGATGGTGAAGATCGTGACGAAGAGCAGTCCGGGCAGGACTGTCTCCACCATGCCGCGCACGCCGCCGAAGGCTTCGAAGAGGGCGGCCTCGGTGACCGCCTTCGACTCGGCGTCCTGCTGAGCGGCGTGCCTCCCGCCGTCGTCCTGCTGTTCGGTGCGGTGGGGCTGGTCCGTATCGGACGTCGGCTTGTCGAGAGACGTCACCGGCTACTCCTTGCCGAGCGGTCGGAGTTCGTATGTGGGGTTGAACAGCACCCGGCGCCCGTGGCTCATGGCGACCCGGCCCGAGGCGATGATCCTGCGGCCGGGCTCTATGCCGACGATGGAGCGCCGGCCCAGCCAGACCACGTCCAGCGGCTCGGTGCCGTCGAAGAGCTCCGCCTCCAGGGCGGGCACTCCGGCCCGGGGACGGAGGGTGACGGTCCGCAACGTACCAGCCACCTTCACGATCTGGCGGTCGGAGCACTCGGATATCCGGGTGCAGCCGGTGGCCCGGGTGTCCTCCCGCAGCTCCTGGGAATCCAGGTCCTCCCGGGAGCTGGAGAGCCGGTCGAGCATACGGCGGAAGCGGCCGGACGGCCTCTCCGCCCTGCCGGCCTTCTCGCGTCGGGGAACAGCACTCATACCCGAAGGGTACCGGTCCCGCGGGCCGGGTACGGAGCTCTGGGTGGACCACTCGAAAGGGTGAGCCGACGGGGGTCAGCCGCGTTCGAAGCGGTAGCCCATGCCCGGCTCGGTGACGAAGTGCCGGGGGTGCGAGGGGTCCGTCTCCAGCTTGCGGCGCAGCTGGGCCATGTAGACCCGCAGATAGTTGGTCTCGGTGCCGTAGGAGGGCCCCCAGACCTCCTGGAGGAGCTGTTTCTGTCCGACCAGGCGGCCGGCGTTGCGGACGAGCACCTCCAGCAGGTGCCACTCCGTGGGGGTGAGCCGTACGTCGCGGCCCGCGCGGTGCACCTTCTTGGCCGCCAGGTCGACGGTGAAGCCGGCCGTCTCCACGATCGCGACGTCCTCGGTGACGTCCTGGCCGACCGGTTCCGAGCGGCGTACGGAGGCGCGCAGCCGGGCCAGCAGCTCGTCCATGCCGAACGGCTTGGTGACGTAGTCGTCGGCGCCCGCGTCCAGGGCCTCCACCTTCTCGTCGGAGGTGTGGCGCGCGGAGAGGACGAGGATCGGGACCCGGGTCCAGCCGCGCAGGCTCCTGATCACCTCGACCCCGTCCATGTCGGGCAGCCCGAGGTCGAGGACGACGACGTCGGGGTGGAGGGCGGCGGCGAGCTGGAGGGCGGTCGCCCCGTCGGGCGCGGCGTCGACCTCGTACTGGCGGGCCTTCAGGTTGATCACGAGGGCGCGTACGATCTGCGGCTCGTCGTCGACCACAAGCACCCGGGTCATCGCGGACCTGCCTTTCTGCTGGACGGGCTGTGCCGGTTGTGCCGGCTGTACGGGGTGTTCCGGCCGTACGGGGAGTGGGTGGGCCGCACGCGGGGCGGGGCCGTCATGAGGTGGCCTCGGCCGGGAGGACCGCCGGGGCCTGGTCCCGTCCCGGTGCCGCGGTGAGCGTCAGGACCATGGTCAGCCCGCCGCCGGGGGTGTCCTCGGCGTCCAGGGTGCCGCCCATGGCCTCGGCGAAGCCCCGGGAGACGGGCAGGCCGAGGCCCACGCCGGCGCCGCGCGGGGCGTCACCGTACCGCTGGAACGGTTCGAAGATCCCCTCCTTGGCCTCGTCGGGGACGCCGCACCCGCGGTCGACGACCCGTAGCTCGACGCGTTCGCCGAGCGCGCTGGCGGCCACCGCGACGCGCTCCCCGGCGGGGCTGTACTTGACGGCGTTCTCGACGATGTTGGCGACGACCCGCTCCAGCAGCCCCGGGTCGACGGCGACCATGGGCAGCGTCTCGGGGATGTCCAGGTCGACGCTGCCCTCGGGGACCCCGCCGAGCGCCATCGGCACGACCTCGTCGAGGTCGATCTCGCGGATCAGCGGGGTCACGGTGCCGGTCTGGAGGCGGGACATGTCCAGCAGGTTGCCCACCAGGTGGTCGAGCCGGTCGGCGCCGTCCTCGATGCCTGCCAGCAGCTCGGCCTCGTCCTGCGGCGACCAGGCGACGTCGTCGGAGCGCAGCGAGCTGACGGCGGCCTTGATCGCGGCGAGCGGGGTGCGCAGGTCGTGGCTGACGGCGGCGAGGAGCGCGGTCCTGATGCGGTTGCCCTCGGCGAGCCTGCGGGCCTGCTCGGCCTCCCAGACCAGCCGCCGGCGGTCCAGGACGACGGCCGCCTGGGCGGCGAAAGCGCCGAGCACCCGGCGGTCCTCGGCGGGCAGCACCCGGCCCGACAGGGCGAGCGCCATGTTGTCGCCGACCGGCATGTCCACGTCCGCGTCGTCGGGTCGGGCGACCGGCGCGGGCCCGACGAATCCGGCGCAGGTCCACGGGTCGACGTCGCTGGCCCGCTCCAGCAGCGCGACGGACTCCATCGCGAAGGTCTCGCGGACCCGCTCCAGCAGGGCGTCCAGGGCCATCTCGCCGCGCAGCACGCTGCCCGCCAGGAAGGAGAGGATCTCCGACTCGGCGCGCAGCCGGGCGGCCTGGTGGGTGCGCCGGGCCGCCAGGTCCACCACCGAGGAGACCGCCACGGCCACCGCGAAGAAGATCACGATGGCGACGAAGTTCTCGGGGTCCTGGACGGTCAGGGTGTGGGTCGGCGGGGTGAACCAGTAGTTCAGGAGCACGGAGCCGACGGCGGCCGAGGCGAGGGCGGGCAGCAGTCCGCCCAGCAGGGCCGCGGCGACGGTCAGGAAGAGGAAGAGCAGGACGTCGTTGGCAAGGCCGGGGCCGCTCTCCAGGCTCCGCAGCAGCAGGGAGAGCAGGACCGAGCCGGCGACGCCGACGAGCCAGCCCCAGATGATCCGGGCCCGTCCGAGCCGGGCGCCGCGGGCGATGGGCAGTCCGCGGCCCTTGGCGACCTCTTCGTGGGTGACGATGTGGACGTCCAGGTCGGGCCGGGACTCTCGGGCGACGGTGGCACCGACTCCGGGGCCGTAGATGTACTGCCAGGTCTTGCGGCGGCTGGAGCCCAGCACGATCTGGGTGGCGTTGACCCCGCGGGCGAACTCCAGGAGGGCTGCGGGGATGTCGTCGCCGATGACGTGGTGGAACGTACCGCCGACGTCCTCGACCAGGGTGCGCTGGACGGCCAGTTCCTTGGGCGAGGCGGAGGTCAGCCCGTCGCTGCGCGCGATGTAGACGGCGAGGATCTCGCTGCCGGAGCCCTTGGCGGCCATCCGGGAGGCGCGGCGGATGAGCGTGCGGCCCTCGGGCCCGCCGGTGAGGCCGACGACGATGCGTTCGCGGGCCTGCCAGGTGGTGCGGATGTTGTGCTCGCCCCGGTACTGCTGGAGGTACTCGTCGACCCGGTCGGCGGTCCACAGGAGGGCCAGCTCGCGCAGGGCGGTGAGGTTGCCGGGGCGGAAGTAGTTCGAGAGGGCGGCGTCCAGCTCGTCGGGCCGGCAGATGTTGCCGTGCGCCATCCGGCGGCGCAGCGCCTGGGGCGACATGTCGACCAGCTCGATCTGGTCGGCCCGGCGCACCACCTCGTCGGGGACGGTCTCCTGCTGGCGGACGCCGGTGATCGACTCGACGACGTCGCCCAGCGACTCCAGGTGCTGGATGTTGACCGTGGATATGACGTCGATCCCGGCCCGCAGGAGCTCCTCGACGTCCTGCCAGCGCTTGGCGTTGCGGGAGCCGGGCACGTTGGCGTGGGCCAGCTCGTCCACCAGGGCGACGGCGGGGGCGCGCTCCAGGACCGCGTCGACGTCCATCTCGGTGGAGGTGGCCGAGCGGTAGGTGATCTCGCTGCGGCGGACCTGCTCCAGCCCGTCCAGCAGCGCCTCGGTGCGCGGCCGGCCGTGGTGGTTCACGAAGGCCACCACGCAGTCGGTGCCGCGCTCGACCCTGCGGTGGGCCTCGGAGAGCATCGCGTACGTCTTGCCGACGCCCGGTGCCGCGCCGAGGTAGATCCGGAGTGTCTTGATACCGTACTTGTCTTTCCAGTAGTCGTATTCGAAACCGACGTACAGCTGTTTTTCGCCCAGGTTCAGGGCCTTGCCCAGGTCATACTTGA